>JBGPIS010000024.1:0-13733 GCA_041484965.1 Methylomirabilia bacterium | reverse complement strand
TGAGCTTCGATCCGCTCGCGCGCACGAGCGCGCAAAGCTGGGGCGAGACCAACCGTGAGGCGCTGCAGCGCGGCGAGGCGAAGCCCGACCCCGAGGACCCGAAGGGGCCGCTGATCGTCGCGGCGGTCGCCACGAAGGACAAGGCGCGGCTCGTGGTCTACGGCACCTCGAACCTCGCGTCGAACCAGTTCCTGAACCTCCAGGGCAACCGCGATTTCTTCCTCAACACGGTGAGCTGGCTTGCCGAGGAGGAGGACCAGGTCTCGCTCCGCCCGAAGGATGCGCGGCAAACGCCCGTCTTCCTGAACAGCAACCAGGCGCAGGTCGTCTTCCTGTTGCCGGTCGTGGTCCTGCCCGGACTCGTGCTCGCCGGCGGCATCTTCGCCGTCGTCCGCCGCCGCTCCGCGAAGTAGCTCCCCATGCGCTGGCAGACGACCGCGGTGCTGGCCGTCGTCCTGGTGGCGCTCGGCGCCTTCTACTACGTGTACGAGATCAAGGGAGGCCCCGGGCGCGAGAAGGCGGCCGCCCAGAAGGGGAGGCTCTGGACCGTCGAGGCGGCGGACGTCGCCGAGCTCACGCTCAAGCGCGGGGCCGAGGTCGTCAGGCTCGCGCGCGAGGGCGACGGCTGGCAGCTGCTCGAGCCCGTGAAGGCGCGCGGCGACCGCGGCCGGGTCGATGAGACGCTCGCGACGCTCACGACGGCGCGGATCGACCGCGAGATCGAGTCGGCGCCAAAGCAGCTCGGCGAGTTCGGGCTGGAGAAGCCCGCCGCCGAGGTGATCCTGAAGCTCAAAGACGGCCGGCAGCTCGGCGTGGCGCTCGGCGCCAAGACGCCAACCGGCGTCTGGGTGTACGGGCGCGAGGCCGCGAAGCCCGCCGTCTTCATTCTCTCGGACGGCGTGCTCCGCGACGCGACGCGCCCGCTCGCCGACTTCCGTGACAGGACGCTGCTCGCGTTCGACAAGAAGAGCGTGGGGGCGCTCGAGATCGTCAGGGGCGGTGAGACGCTGGCCGTCGGGCAGGCCGACGGCCGGTGGCGGCTCACGCGGCCCGTGGCGCTTCCCGCCGACGCCGAGGCGATCAACGATTTCCTCGACAAGCTCCAGGCGCAGAAGGTGAAGGAGTTCGTCGCCGACGCGCCGACGTCGCTGGCCCCGTATGGGCTCGACCGCCCCGTCCGCGTCGTGATCCACACGGGCCGTGACCAGGACCGCGCGACGAAGGAGCTCCTGCTGGGCGGCCTGGACAAGACGAAGCAGGGCGTCTATGCGATGCGCGTCGGCGAGCCCTCGGTGCTGCTGCTGCCCGAGCCGGTGTGGGCCGCGGTCCCGCAGAACGTGGGCGCGCTCCGCGACAAGGTGGTCGTCGAGTTCGCGCGCGACAAGGTGACGCGGATCGACCTCGAGAGCCCGAAGGGCGCGGTCACGCTCGCGCAGGAGGGCAACCGCTGGCGGATCACCGCGCCCGAGCCGCTCCCCGCCGACCAGGTGGAGGCGGGGGGAATCCTCTTCAAGCTCCAAGCGCTTCGCGCCCAGGGGTTCCTCAGCGACGACGCCGCGGGGATCGCGCGCTACCTGGCGAAGCCGAGCGTGCGCGTGACGCTCACCGAGCAGGGCGCGCCGGCGCCGAAGACGCTCGTGCTGGCGCCGTCGCCCGAGACGCGGGGCGGCCAGCGGAGCGCCTACGCGGCGCTCGCGGGCCGCGGGCCCGTCGTCTTGGTGGACGGCGGGACGCTGGAGGCGCTCGCCCGCTCGCTGACCGACCTGCGCGACCGGACGTTCCTGCCGGGGCTCGATCCCGGGGACGTCAAGCGGCTGCGCGTGCGCGCCGGCGGTAAGACGGTGACGGCCGAGCGGAGCGGCGCCGCCGACTGGAAGCTCGTCGACGGCGCCACGGGCGCGGCGAAGAGCGCCACCGTGGAGAGCCTGCTCTACATGCTGCGCGCGCTCAAATGGACCGCGATCGCCGCGCCCGGAAGCCAGGAGGCCGCGAAGTACGGCCTCGACTCGCCCGGCCTCGAAGCGACCCTCCTCCGGGCCGACGGCAGCGAGATCGCCACGGTCCTTGTGGGCAGGCGCGAAGGGGAGCGCGTCTACGTGAAGCTCCGCGCGCTGCCGGCGATCTACGCGGTGGACCCGAAGGCACTCGGCGAGCTGCCGAAGATTCCCGACGACTTCAAGGCCTAGCCGTCCGCGCGCGGATTCCGGTGCGCACCCGCTCGATCAGCGCCTGCACGTGGCTCTCGAAGAACGCCGACGCGAACCGCGCGTCCCAGTACGCCCCGTGGCTGTCGGCGGCGCAGCGGGCGCAGAGCTCGAGGATCCGGGCGCGGCTCACGCGCTCGACGCGCAGCTCCGGCGCCCGGCCGTTGAGGCGCGCCTCGAACGCGTCCCACTCCGCGAGGTCATAGTAGGAATCGCCCTCGTAGAGGAAGATCGTGCCGGGCGCGCGGATCCGGTCCGCGAGCTGGGCGATCTCCTGCTCGCGCCGGATGCGCACGGCGGTGGAGTGGGGGAGCTTGCCGTGGCACGTGGGGGCGAAGCCGATCACGCCGCCGAGCGTCGGGTAGGTGAACGCGCCCGCCTGGAGCGAGCCCCAGCCGCCGCAGCTCTGCCCGGCGAGGATGATGTTCTCGAGGGGCACGCCGCGCTCCCGATGGAACCAGTCGATCGCGGACTCGATGTAGGAGGCATGGTCGACCGCCGTCAGGTTGGGCGTGTTGCGCACCTGCGAGAACACGACCACGTCGGGGTTGCGCTCGGCGGCGAGCTGGACGATCGGCGGGGTCACCGGTCGATAGGTGCCGGCCTGGGCGCTCGAGAAGCCGTGGTTGTGGATGACGACGATCGTCGTCGCGGGGTTCTGGCTCCGGCCGAGCCCGCGCCCGGCGAAATCGCCCTCGACCGGATACGCGCAGCCGCCGGCCAGCAGCGCGACGAGCGCGACGGCGAGCGCCCAGAGCCGCATTCGGGCGGCGCGCCTAGGCGATGAGGCCGATCTCGCGATAGCGCGGCTCGATGCGCGAGGAAATCAGCTGGAGCCGCTGGAGGCGCGGCATCAGGTTCTCGTGGAACAGGAAGCTGTTGAACGCCTTCGTCGTCTGCGAGTGGGCGACCGTGTCCCGCCAGATCTCGTCGCCGTCCCAGCCCATCTCGGCCCAGACGTGTTTCACCGACTGAAAGCCCGTCCGCTCGTCGCGCGCGTACATGAGGTCGCACACCTTGAAGGTGAAGTCCTCGAGGTACTCGCGCTTGGACGGCTCCAGGGCGGGGATCGAGCGTCGGAGCGCGAAATAGCCGAAGTTCACGTGGCGCCCCTCGTCCTGCAGCACGTAGTCGAGGAGCTGGGCGAGGGTCGTGTCCTGCGTCTGCTTGCGCATCAGGTTGAACGCGGCGATCGCGAGGCCCTCGACGATCATCTGCATGCCGAGGAGCTTCAGCTCCCAGAGGTTCGTCGCGAGGATCTCGTCGAGGATCGCCTTCAGCAGCGGGTCCACGGGGTAGATCTTGTGGAGCTTCTTGACGTACCGCTCGAAGACCTCGACGTGCCGGCCCTCGTCCACGACCTGCGTGGCGGCGTAGAGCTTGGCGTCGAGCTCGGGGATCGAGTTGACGAGCTGGCCGCAGACCACGAGCGCGCCCTGCTCGCCGTGCAGGAATTGCGAGAGCCGCCACGCCGAGACGCGGACCTCGACCTCCTTCTGCTCCTCGGGCGTGAGCCGCGGGAAGAAGTTCGTCCCGGCGAAGGCCATCTGGACGTTCAGCACCGGGCCTTCCTTGCCGACGGGGCGGGTCCAGTCGATCGCGGTCGAGCCGTTCCACTGGTTCTTCTTCGCGGTCTCGTAGAGCGTCTCGAGCTCGGCGTGGGTGGGCTCGTAGTCGTAGTCCCAGAGCGTCTCGAGCTGGTAGGTCACCCGCGCCGCCGCCTTCGCCCGCGCCGTCGTCATCGCCCACCTCGCTCCGGAATTATCGCTCGCCTGCGCGCCGATTCTAGCGCACTCGACGCGCGCAGGGTACCATGGACGCCGTGCGCGAGGACGCGATCTACCTCCGGCAGCTCGAGCTCGGGCCGATGCAGAACTTCGTCTATCTCATCGGCGACCCGGTGGCGCGCGAATGCGTCGTCGTGGATCCCGCCTGGGAGATCGACACGATCGTCGAGACGGCCCAGGCCGCGGATCTGACGATCACGGGCGCGCTCGTGACCCACACCCATCAGGACCACGTCGGCGGGAGCCTCGAGTCCTGGGGGATGCCCGGCCGCATCCCCGGCATCGAGGAGCTGCTCGAGCGCGTCAAGGCGAAGGTCTACGTCCACAAGGCCGAGCGTGAGTTCCTGAAGGGCTTCGGCTCCGACCTCGTGCAGGTGGACAACCACGACACGCTCGCGGTCGGCCGGCTCACGCTCACCTTCATGCACACGCCCGGTCACACGCCGGGCTCGCAGTGCTTCCTGGTGGACGGCCGCCTGGTCTCGGGTGACACGCTCTTCATCGGCTCGTGCGGCCGCACCGACCTGCCGGGGAGCGACCCGTCGGAGATGTACTTCTCGCTCACGCAGCGGCTCGCGGCCCTGCCCGACGACACGATCCTGCTGCCTGGCCACAACTACGGCGGCCCGGCCTCCACGCTCGGCGACGAGAAACGGCAGAATCCCTTCATGCGCTTCCCGTCGCTCGGCGATTTTCTCCAGACGATGGGCGGCGGAAGGATCAAGGGCCCGTAAGGGCGCGCGGTGCCCCGCGGCCACCCCCGTTCACGCTCAGCACCCGGCCCGTGACGCTCCGCGGGCACCTGGCGAAGTGGACGACCGCGGCCACGACCTCCTCCACGCCCGCCGTGCGGCCGCGGGCGAGCCTCTTCCAGCGCGCGAGCGGAAAGCCGGGCGGGCGCAGCACCGCGCCCGGCGCCACGCAGTTGACCCGGACGCGCCACCGGCGGAGCGCCGCCGCGAGGCCGCGCGTGAGCGCGACGATCCCCGCCTTCGACAGCGTGTAGGGGATGTAGCCCGGCCACGCGCGGTGGGCCCCGGCGTCGCCGATGTTGACGATCCAGCCCCCGCGCCGTCGCATGACGCGCGCCGCGGCCTGGGCGCAGAAGAAGGCTCCGCGGAGGTTCGGGTTGAGGAGCCGGTCATACTGCGCGGGCGAGGCAGTCGAGAACGGCGTGCGCTCGAAGCGTGCCGCGTTGTTGACCAGCACGTCGAGCCCGCCGAGGGCCCGGGCGGCCGCCGTCACCAGGCGGCGCGCGGCGACGGGATCGGACAGATCGGCCCGGATCGCGACGGCGCGCGCGCCCAGTCGCTGGAGCTCGCGCACCGTGCGTCGGGCCTCGCGCGCCGACCGGTGGTAGCCGACCGCCACGTCCATACCCGCACGCGCGAGCGCCCACGCGACCGCCCGCCCGACGCGGATGGCGCCGCCCGTTACGAGCGCGCGGGGCCGGTGGGGTGTTATGCTCGAACGCGTCATGGCCTCCCGCGTCCGGAACTGGTTCAAGACCCGCTTCATCGCCGGCTTTTTCTTCACGGTCCCCGTCTTTCTCACCGCGTGGCTCCTCTGGATCTTCTGGAGCCGCATCGACGACGTGTTCGCCCCGATGTACGAGCGGATCCTCGGCCGGTCGGTCTCGGGGCTCGGCTTCCTGACGGCGGTGGCCATCATCTTACTCATGGGCACGATTGCGCGAAACGTCGTCGGTCGCCGCGTGCTCGCGTGGGGCGACATGCTCCTGCTGAGGGTGCCGATCTACCGGCGCCTCTACCCGTCGGTGAAGATGCTGATCGACTCCTTCTCGCCCGAGCGGCGGAGCGCCTTCCGGGCGGTGGTCCTCGTCCAGCACCCGCGCGTGGGCGAGTACGCTTTCGGCTTCGTGACGAGCCATCTCCTGCTCGAGACGCCCGACGGCAAGCGCGACATGGTGACGGTCTTCGTCCCGACCAACAACCTCTACCTCGGCGACGTGGTGGTCGTCCCGCAGGACGACGTGCTCGCGACTGGGCTCCCGGTCGAGGAAGGTATCCGCATCATCCTGTCGGCGGGCAACGCGACGCCGAGCCGCCTGCCGCGCGCCTAACGCTTCGGACCGGCGAGCCGCCGCGCCCAGTCGCCCACCACCTCCCCGAGCGGAAAGAGCTTGCCGAAGAAGAAATGGTCCGCGCCGTCGATGACGACCGGCGTCACCCACCCAAAGCGCGCGACGAACCGCTGGAAGTCGGCGGCCGGGCAGTAGGGATCCGCCGTGCCGCACACCGCGAGGGTCGGCACCCGCTTGCCCTCGACGCCCCCGAAGTCGTAGTGGCCGAGCGGCGGCGCGATGAGGGCGAGGCCCCCGACGCGCGCGTCGCGGCTCCCGGCGGCCGCCGCGACCCACGCCCCGAACGAGTACCCCGCGATCGCGAGCGTCGTGGCGCCCGCCTCTCGCGCGAGGGCGTCCAGCGCCGCGCCGGCGTCGGCCTGCTCGCCCACGCCCGCGCCGTGCGCTCCGGAGGAGCCCCCCACGACGCGGAAATTGAAGCGGAGGGTGGCGAGGCCGAGTGCCGCGCATACTTCCTGGGCGCGCACGACCACCGGGTTGTCCATGTCGCCGCCGTACAACGGGTGGGGGTGGCAGATCGCGACGCCGACGGACGTCCCGGCCGGAACCGCGAGCCGAGCCTCCAGGACCACGCCGTCGCCGACCGCCAGGCTCAGCGGCTGCTCGGGTACCATGCCAGCATGAGAATACGGGCAGGGGGCGGCCCCGTCCAACAGCCGTGCTGACCTGTCTCCGCACGCGACGTCGCATCGGTGCCTACCTCGACGGGGCCCTCGAAGGAGCCGAGGCCGCAGCGGCCACCCGCCATCTCGCCGAATGCGCCGCCTGCCAGCGGGCGGCGGACGGCCTTCGACGGATGAAGTCGCTCCTGCAGCGCTCGCTCACCCCGGTGGTCGCGGCCGCCGAGCCCGACTGGACGGGGTTCTGGCCCGGCGTCGTGCGGGGCATCGAGGACGCGCGCCGCGAGGCGCACGCCCGGCCCCGCAGTCGCTGGCGGGAGCGGCGCTGGGCGCTCGGCAGTGCGCTGGGAGCGGCGGTCCTGGTCTCGGTGACGCTCTGGCAGTGGCAGGCCGGCGAAGTCCCGCCATCCGTGGAAGATGCCGTCGTTGTCAGCTCCGCCGACACCGATCATCCGGGCGGTAGCGTCATGGTCTACCACCCGCCCGAGAGGGACATGACGGTCGTGTGGGTCTTCGGTCTGGAGGACGAGTAGCCGGGCGCCCGGCTACTTTTTCAGCGCGGCGAGCCGCTCCCTGGCGAGCGGCGTCTCCTCGGCCTGCGGGAAGTTGTCCACGAGGTACTGCAGCCGCACCTGCGCCACCTGCGGCTGCTTGAGCTCGATCAGCGCGAGCGCTTCCTTGTAGAGGGCGGTCGGCACCTTTTCCCCGCGCGGATGGTTCGCGACCACCTTCCTGAACTCCTGGACGGCCTGGTTGAGAGACTCCGACGCCCGGTCCGGCTGCTCACCGCTCGCGTAGCCGCGCGCGAGACTCACGTACGCCTCACCAAGCCAGTACTGGGCGTTCCCCGCAAGCTCGTGCTCGGGGTAGCGGCGCAGGAACTCGCGGAACCCGGCGATCGCGAGCGAGTAGCTGCCCTTGCTGAAGTCGATGTACGCCGCCTGATAGACGTCCTGGGGTTGGAGCGCGCCCGTCGTCGGCCGCGCGGGAACGGCCGCCGGCGGCGTCGGCGCGGCGGGCGCGGCCGCAGCGGGAGCCGGCGTGGCGGGAGCTGGTGCGGCCGGCGCCGGCGCCGCGGGCCGCGCGGTGGCCGCGCGGAGCTGGCGGTTCAGCGCTTCCACGCGCGAGGCGAGCTCGTCCACCCGGTTGCCGAGGGTGTCGAGCGTGGTCGCCAGCCCGTCGAAGCGCTCGGCGAGCGCCTTCGTCTGGTGCTCGCTCTCGGCGGCCTGCTCGCGCGCGCGGCGCTCGACCTGCGCCGCGAGCCTGTCCATGTCGGTCTTCGCGCGCTGTGCCGCCTCTCGGGTCTGGGCGAGCTCGGTACTGAGCTGGAAGATGTCCTGCTGGGTCGCGACGCCGGCGACGTCGGCCGCGCCCGCGCAGCCGCCCGCCGCCAGAACCGCAGCGAGGAGGAGGAGGCCGACCCTCCTCCTCACCGGAACGTTAACCGGGATCAGCGAGGCTTGACGAGGAAGTGCGCGCGCCGGTTCTTCGCCCAGCACCCGTCGCTGTGCTCGGTGCAGAGGGGACGCTCCTCGCCGTAGCTGATGATCGTGATGCGGCTCGCCTGCACGCCCTGCGACACCAGATAGTTCATCGTGGACTTGGCGCGCCGCTCACCGAGCACGAGGTTGTACTCGTTCGTGCCGCGCTCGTCGCAGTGGCCCTCGATGAGGATCAAGTGGCCGGAGTTGGTCTTGAGCCACGCCGCGTTCGCGTCGAGGGTCTTCGCGTCGTCGGCGCGGATGTCGTACTTGTCGAAGTCGAAGTTGACGTCCTTCAACGCGGCGACCGCCATGAACTCCGCCGGCGACGGCCGCGCGGTCGCGGCGCTCGTCCCGGCGGCGGGGGCCGGAGCGCCCGGAGCGGCCGGAGCCGGGGCGGCCATGGCGGAGACCGGACCGGGCACGCCGGAGGCAGACCCGGTCGGCGCGGGCGCTGTCACCGAGGTCGTCGCGGGGCGCTTCGCGCAGCCCGCGAACACGACGCCGAACAGCAGCAACGACATCACCGTCAAATTCAACCCACGCGTGACCATGCTGCCTCCTTTGGCATCGTTGGGTACAGATTCACAAGGCCAAAACCAATCCTATCACGGCAGCCTGGGCGACCAAGAGGGACTTGTGTGCTCGCCGGGCCCCTGGGTGATCTGCGTCGGCGGCGTGCCGTCGAGCGCCATCGCGAAAACCTGCCAGCGCCCCGACCGATTCGACTGGAACGCGAGGTGGCGTCCGTTCGGCGCCCACGTGGCGCCCTGATTGTCACCCGGGCCCGCGGTGAGCCGCCGTGGGTTGGAGCCGTCCGGGTCGATCGCCCAGAGGTCGTGGGTGCCCTGCCGCTGCGTGTACACGAGCGTGTCGCCCTTCGGTGACCAGCGCGGCTGGGTGTGGAAGCCGCTGGCCGTGAGCGGCCGGACGTTCGCGCCCTCGACGTCCATCACGAAGATGTGCGGCGCGCCGTTGCGGTCGGAGACGAACGCGAGCTGCTGGCCGGTCGGCGACCAGGCGGGCTCGGTGTCGATCCCCGCGTGACGCGTGAGCCGTCGCAGCGTGCCCGTCGCCACGGTCAGGAGGTAGATCTCGGGGTTGCCGTCCTTGGACAGCGTCAGCGCGAGGTACCGCCCGTCCGGGCTCCAGGCGGGCGACGAGTTGATCCCCACGAACGCCGCGAGCGTCTGCACGGGGCGGCGCTCGAAGGGGAACAGGCGGTAGAGATCGGGGTAACCCTGCATGAACGACGTGATTGCGAGCGACCGGCTGTCGGGGCTCCACACCGGCATGAGGTTGATCGAGCCGTTGCGGGTGACGGCCGCCGGACCGGCGCCGTCGTAGTCCGCCATCCAGATCTCCTTCGCGCCCGCCGGCCCCTGCACGTACGCGATCTTCGTGTCGGCGATCCCAGGCTCGCCCGTGAACTGCCGCACGACCTCGTCGGCAACCTTGTGCGCGAGCCGCCGCGGCTGCGCCGCCGGCATCTCGAACGTTTTCGTCGCGATGAGCCGGTGCTCGGGCGTCGTGAGGTCGTAGAGCCGCATCTCGGCCTCGAGGCGCTCGCCGCGGAGCGCCAGCAGGCCGTGGACGCCCGCGTGCGCGCCCGCCGCGGCGAACTCGGTCCACGACTGCCGGAGCGCCTCCGGGTTGTTCGGCGGAATCGAGCCCGTGCCCGCGACCACGCTGAAGAGCCCCGAGAAGGTCAGGTCGCTCCCCGCCACCGACGCGAGGAGCTTCGCCACGCCGGTCGGATCCGTGCCGGCGATCACCGTGAACTCGGGAATCGCGATGTTGAGTTTCTTGCTCCCGCCGCCGGTGATGTTGATGTAGACGTCCACGCCCTGGGCGCGCGGCCCCGGCGTGCGCGTCCAGGGCAGCGCGATCGCCGCGAGGGTGAGGGCGGTGATCAGGAGCGCGACGCTTTTTCGTCTCACCTGGCTACCTCGTCGCTGCGGAATCGAACGCGAACTGCAGGCCGACGGTCAGCACGGGCTTCTTGAAGTCCGTCGGGAGCGGCGGGAACGGGTTCGCCTCCGTGACCGCGCGGACCCCCGCCTGGTCGTAGTAGCGGTTGCCGGAGCTCTTGTCCACCCGGATGCCGCGGAGCTCGCCGTCGCGGGTGATCTCGAAGACGACGGCGGGCTGCTGGCCCGCGAGCGCGTACCCGTCCCAGCGCTCCTTGATCTTCCGGTGGATCGCCGCGATGTACCACGCGTAGGGAAAGTCGGTGATGCTCAGCTCGAGCGCGCCGACGCCCTGCGCCGAGCCGCCGGGCGCGCCGAGCGGCGGCGGGGGCGCCGTGCCTGCCGTGTCCCGCCGGGTGGGCGCGGTCGCGGCGGGGGGAGGCGTCGTCGGCGTCGGGCCCGAGGTGCTGGCCACGCGCGGGAGGTCACGGTCGTCGGGGCGCGGCAGTCCGGGCGTGCGCGGCGGGAGGCTCGGGTCGGGCAGGCCGAGCGCGTCGCGCGGCCGATCGCGCGAAGGCAGGTCGCGCGAGGGCTCGCGCTGCGGAAGGGCGGTTGGGCTCGACCTCACGACCGGCCCCTGCACGTCCTCCGGCCGCGGCGGGGGCCCCGTCCGAGTGCCAATGGCGGCGACGGCGGGCACCAGGTTCACGTACACCGTCTTGGACCGGTTGTCGCCCCACACGGCGTTGCCCCAGAGGACCGCGACGATGAACACCCCGTGGAAGGCCACCGACAGCAGGGTGGGGCGGACGGGCAGCCCGAGCCGCCGCAGAGCCGGACCGAAGTGGAGACGCCCTCGCAGTGTCACAGCTCCGGTCGCCGCCGCCGCGTCAGGGCTCCCGCGCCGGCTCAGTGACCATCCCGAGTCGCTCGATCCCGGCCCGGCGCACGCGGTCCATGGTCTCGATCACCGCGCCGTAGGCGAGTCCCGCGTCCGCCTTGAGGTAGAGCGTCTTGTCCGTCCGGTTGGCGAACGCGCCGCGCAGCGCGGCGTCGAGGCCCCCCGGGGCGATGCGCTTGTCGTTCAGGAAGAGCGACTGGTCCTTGGTGAGGGTGAGGACCATGCGCTCGTCGACCGCCGTCGGCTTCGCCGCCGCCCTCGGCAGGTTCACGTCGATGCCGCGGTACATCATGGGCGCGGTCAGCATGAAGATGAGCAGGAGGACGAGCACGACGTCGACGAGCGGGATGATGTTGATCTCGGCGAGGTTCGTGCCGATGCGCCGCGAGGCGTTCGACGGCTCGGCGTTGAAGGCCATCGGTCAGCGCGCCACCTTCGGCGCGGGCCGGCTCAGGAGGTTCAGGAGGTCGAGGGTGAAGCCGTCCATCTCGGTCGCCCAGTGCTTCACCCGGTTCACGAAGTAGTTGTAGCCGATGACGGCCGGGATCGCCGCGCCGAGCCCCGCCGCCGTCGCGATCAGCGCCTCGGAGATACCCGGCGCGACGACGGCGAGGCTGGCCGAGCCCTGCTGGCCGATGCCGTGGAACGCCGCGATGACGCCCCAGACGGTGCCGAAGAGGCCGATGAAGGGCGTCGAACTCGCCGTCGTGGCGAGAAACGGGAGATAGCGCTCGAGCTGCGCGACCTCATGCGCCGTGGCGCGGCGCAGGGCGCGGTTCACCGCCTCGAGCCGCTCGGCCGGCAGCCCGTCCTCGGCGTCCTCGAGCGCGCGGTCGGACACCTCGGAGAGGCCGGAGACTTCCTGGAACGCCGCCGCGTAGAGCTGCGCGAGCGGGCTCTCGCGCGTCCGCCGCGCGGCGCCGTACACGATGGCCGGCCGGCGGCTCTCCCGGAAGATCTTGATGAATTCGAGCGTCTGCCGTCGCACGCGACGGAACTGCCACGCCTTGTCCACGATCAGCGCCCAGCTGACGATCGAGAAGACCAGCAGCACGAGGAGGACGACCTTGGCGATTGGCCCCGAGTTCCAGACGAGGGCGAGGATACCGGTGTTCAGCGCGTCGGTGGGCACAAGCCCTCCTTAGGGTTTGCGTTCGTCGTACCCTCGCATTATAACCAGAACGTGGCTCACGCCACCGTCCTCCTGTTGCTTCTGATCGCCCTTGGCCTCGGCGCGCTTCGCGGCGCGGCGCAGGACGCCAAGGCCGCCGTCGAGGCATTTGTCGCGCGGCTCCAGGACGTCAATGTGACCGACCTCGTCATCGACCAGACCCTGACGCTCTACCATCCGGACGGCCGGCACCCTCAATCGACGGGCCAGCAGCGCGTACTCATGAAGCTGCCGCTGCGCCAGCGTCTCGAGCAGACCGTGGAAGGCCAGCGTCAGGTCCAGCTCACCATCGGCGACCGCGTCTGGGTGCGCCGGGCCGACGGCAAGGTCTACGAGGCCCCGGCCGAGCACGCGAGCGACCGTACGCGCCTGCTCGTGCCGCTCCGTCGGACCGCCGCCGACCTCCTCGCCGAGTGGCGCGCGCTCGGCGTGCGCGACGACGTGAGCCACGTCGTGCGGGTCGGCGCGCGGCCCGTGACCGTCATCGGCGCCAAGCCCGGCGACCGCGACGTGCCCACCGTGTGGGTGGACACCGAGTACGGCGTCGTCCGCGTCGTCACCCGCCAGCGGCTGCCGACGGGCCCCGCGCTCGTGGACCTCGCGTTCTCGGAGCCGCGCCCACTCCTCGGCGGCTTCTACTTCCCGTATCGCCAGGAGGCGTTCGTGAACGGTAAGCTCCTGATCCTGATCACGGTGCGCTCGGTCCGCGCCAACACGAACCTGCCCGACTCGCTCTTCGACCCCGACGCGCTCGCCAAGGAGCCGTGAGTGACGGGAGACCATGCGATGGACGACGACCATCACCACGACCGTCACGGGCACGGCGTCGTTGACCCGTCCATCGCGTCCACGACGCGCGGGCTCTGGGCGCTCAAGTGGTCCTTCGTCGGCCTCACGGCGACCGCGCTCCTCCAGGCGGTCGTGGTGCTCCTCTCGGGCAGCGTGGCGCTGCTCGCCGACACGATCCACAACTTCGCCGACGCGGCGACGGCGATCCCCCTCGGGGTCGCCTTCTGGCTCACGCGGCGCGGCGCCTCGCGCCGCTTCACCTACGGCCTCGGTCGCGTGGAGGACCTCGCGGGCCTCGCCATCGTGCTCACGATCCTGGCGAGCGCCCTCGTCGCGGCCTGGGCGTCGGTGACCCGGCTGCTGCATCCGCAGCCGCTCGCGCACCTCGGGGCCGTGATGGCCGCGTCGGTCATCGGGTTCGCCGGCAACGAGGCTGTCGCCATCTTCCGCATCCGCGTGGGGCGCCAGATCGGGAGCGCGGCGCTGGTTGCCGACGGCTATCACGCCCGCGTGGACGGCTGGACGAGCCTCGCCGTGCTGGTCGGCGTCCTCGGCGTCTGGGCGGGTCATCCGACGGCGGACCCGGTCGTCGGGGTCCTGATCTCGCTGGCGATCTTCGTGCTCGTCTGGCAGTCGGCCCGTTCGATCCTCGTCCGGATGCTCGACGGAGTGGAGGGCGAGGTGCTGGACGAGATCGTCCACGCCGCGGGCCAGGTTGCGGGCGTGGGGGAGATCACCGACGTCAAGGCGCGCTGGGTCGGTCACC
>JBGPIS010000023.1:0-14286 GCA_041484965.1 Methylomirabilia bacterium | reverse complement strand
GATGAGGTTGTAGACGAGGTCCGAGGCCTCGCGCATGGTGCGGGCGGCGGCGTCCGGGTTGCCCGCCATCTCCTCGACCAGCGTCAGGTCGCCGCCGGCCGAGAACGCCTTGCCCGCGCCGGTGATGAGCGCCACGCGCGCCTTGGGGTCGGCGTCCACGGTGAGCCAGACCTGGGTGAGCTCCCAGTGCAGGCGCGCGTTCGCCGCGTTGAGCACCTCGGGACGGTTGATGGTGATGACGAGCACGCCGTTCGGCCGGAGGTCGAAGGCGAGGTGCTGATAGTCCGAGTAGTTCATGCTGGTCTCCTTAGCCCGGCTCGGGCCCGAGGCCGCCACCCGTCCACGCGAACGCGCGCTCCGCGAGGAGAGACGGCGGCGCCGCGTCGGGCGCGGCGACGGCGTCGCGCGTGTACGCGAGCAGCCCGGTGAAAAGATCCGTCGAGTTGATCCGCCTGAACCAGCGCGGGCGGCCGTGGACGTAGAGGAACACGACGTTCGCCTCGCTGCACGGGCCGAGGCACTCGGTGAACGCGAGACGCGCGCGCCCCTCGAGCCCCGCCGCGGCGAACGCGCGCCGCCAGACGGGCTTGGCGATCCGCGCGCCGCCCTTGTCGGGGTGGCCACAGCAGCAGCCCGCACACGCGAGGATCAGCCCGGCGTCGGCCATGGAGCGTCATGGTACTGCCATCATCGGCGGCGCGCGAGGAGCGCGCCCGTGAGCGCGAGCGCCACGGCCCAGCCGAGGCCGAGGACCGGCGCATGCCGCGCGCCGAGGAGCCCCGCCAGGAACGGGCCGAGGAAGATCCCGCCGTCCACGCAGACGCGGTAGAGCCCCGTGCGCCACGCGATCTGCGCGGCGGCCGTCTCCCGCCGGAGCAGGCTGAGCGGCAGCATCCAGCCCGCCATGCCGAGGCCGAAGAGCGCGCAGCCGGCGGCCACGACGGGTAGGGCGCCGAACCCCACGAAGCCGCTCGCCGTCGCCATGACGAGGAGGATCACGCCCAGCACGCGCGCCGGGCCCACGCGATCGGCGAGCACGCCGACGGGCAGGAGCGCGGCGATGTCGAAGACCTGCATCGTCATCAGGAGCCGCGCGACGCCCGCGCGCTCGAGCCCGAACTCGCGGCTCCCGCGCAGCGGGATCAGGAACTGCTCGACGGTCGAGTACGCGGCGGCGACGGCGCCGCCCGCGCAGAACGCGAGGACGACCGCCGTCGTGATCGGAGCGTGCGCCGCCGGCGCGTCGCTCGCGGCCTGGCGGGCAAAGAGCGGCTGCCGGGCGGACCGCGCACCCGCGGGGAGCGCGCCGAGGAGCGCGGGGAGCGTCACGACCCCGAGCACCATGGGCGCGCCGGAGATCAGGAACGCCCAGTTCCAGGGCAGGCTCGCCGGGAGCAGCCCGACCGTCGTCGTGCCGCCGAGGAAGCCCAGCATGCTGGAAAACTCGAAGGCGTTCAGCGC
The DNA here is from genome assembly GCA_041484965.1 of Methylomirabilia bacterium. Lineage (GTDB taxonomy): Bacteria > Methylomirabilota > Methylomirabilia > Rokubacteriales > CSP1-6 > JBGPIS01. Next base: position 12,825 of record JBGPIS010000023.1, on the reverse strand, counting down.
CGAGGCCAGGCGCAGCCCCGTGTTGTACCGGAGGAGCACGGTGAGGCCACCGACCATGCCGAGCGCGTGCCCCACACCCATCAGGAGGCGCCCGAGCACGAGAACGGGAAACGACCCGGCCGTCGTGACGAGAACGACGCCGGTGGCGAGGAGGCACGGGCCCAGCACGAGGGCGCGCCGAAGGTGATGCGTGAGGAAGAGGCCGGTGGGGACGTCGGCCAGCATCCGGGCGAAGCCGAAGGCGCCGGCCACGAGGCCGAGCTGCCAGTCCCTGAGGCCGCCGCTCCGCCCGATCTCGGGCAGGAGCGCGGGAAACGCACCGTTCGTGAACGTGTTGGCGAAGCTCGTGAGACACAAAAGCGCGATCAGGGCAGTCACAAGGGTTCCTATGGTAAACCATGGGCTCATGACCAAGCCCACGACGATACGCCTGGACGTGAAGGGCCCTGTCGCGCGCATGACGTTCGACCGGCCCGAGGTGCTCAACGCGGGGAACGCGCGCTTCGCCACGGAGCTCAACGACGTGGTCGCGACGATCGCCGCCCGGCCGGACGTGCGGGTGGTCGTCATGACGGGCGCCGGGCGCGCGTTCCAGACTGGTGTGGACCTCAAGGCGCTCGCCGCCGGAGAGCTCAGCCTTGCCGACCTCGTCAGATGGGAGGACGGCATGACGGCCATCGAGCGGCTGGACAAGCTCTTCATCGCGGGCATCAATGGCCACTGCATCGGCGGCGGCCTGCAGTTGGCACTCGTGTGCGACTACCGGCTGGCGGCCGAGGAGGCGCTGCTCGGCCTGCCCGCCGTCAAGGAGTGCCTGATCCCCTCGATGGCGCTCTATCGCCTGCCGCGGCTCATCGGGCTGGCGCGGGCCAAGGAGATGATCCTGCTGGGCGAGCCGATCACGGCACGCGACGCCGAGCGGATCGGCCTCGTGAACCGCGTGGTGCCGTCGGCGGACCTCGCGAAGGCGCTCGATGAGACGGTCGAGCGGTTTCTGGTACTGCCGCCCGTGAGCATGACCGCGAGCAAGCGCCTGAGCACGCGCGCCTTCGACCTCGACTTCGAGACGTTCAGGGGGGAGATGAACCGCGCCCTCGCCGGGTGCTTCGAGTCCGACGAGCACCGTCGCGCGATGGAGGAGATCCGGGCGCGGAAGAAGCGCGTCTAGCCGAGGATCGCGCGGCGGTAGTGGCTCGGGTAGACGATCGCCGCCCGGGACGGGAGCGCCGCGAGGTCCTGGGCGATCTGCCAGCCGAGCGCTTTGAGCGCCGTCGCGGCCTGCTTCTCGCGCTGCGCCAGCAACGCCCACGCCTCGTCCTCGGACGGCGCCGCGACGATCACCGGCCCGATGAAGTCGTCCTCGGTGATGCGCTCGAAGAAGTAGAGCGTCACTTGGGCTTGAGGTCGGGGCGCTTCAGCGCGAGGGCCGACCACTCGAGCGTCGCCTTGCGCTTGAACTCGATCGCCTTCTCCCACTCGTCGAGTGGATAGCAGTCGCGCTCGGCGACGCAGCGGATCTCGGTCACCGTGCGCTCGTCGAGGCCGAGCTTCTCGGCGATCTGCTTGTCGGACAGGCCCGGCTGGTCGATCCGCTGGAAGGAGTTGCAGAGCTTCAGGACCTGCTCCTTGTAGCGTTTGTAGAGCTCGGGATCGAGCTTGAACACTCCCATTACTGCATCTCCTTCAAACCGTGGGCCGCGGGGCAGACGCGCATGCACTCGAAGCACTGGGCGATGTTGGTGGACGAGTAGGTGATCGCCCAGAGCGTGCGCGTCATGAAGTCGCCGTAGAGGAGCATCTTGCGTTTTTCCTTATCTTGCTCGTTCAGCGTCTCCTCGAGCACCTTCTGGAAGCCGCCGATCCAGTGGGTGTGCACGCGCGTGTTGCAGCGCGCGGCGTCGTAGAACGTGCGCACGGCGCGCCCGTTCTCCAGCTTGCCGTCGAGGCAGCCGCCGTTGGACGCGGGACAAATCTTGAGGCAGGGCGTCGTCTTCTCGCGCTCCCACATCTCGCGGCACGGCGGCGCGGGGCACGCGGGGTCCTGCTCGGGCGCGTCGGCCTCGAACGGCGCGGTCGTGATGACGGCGCTCCAGTACAGGAAGCCGTGCTCGCGGTTCAGGACGGGCCCAGCGAGCGAGCGCGAGCCGAGCCCGGCGAGCTGGGCCGCGAGCATGAACGACAGGAACGGCGTGTCGCCACTCGCGGTGCCGGGCGGGACGTAGAGCGCGTAGTACCCGAGGTCGCTCTCGATGGACTGGGCGAGCTTCCGGCCAACCGACTGGATGCGCTCGGTCGTGCCCATGGTCTGGAGCACCCACGGAGAGGTCACCACCCAGTCGCCCGCGCGCGGCTGAGCCCCGCCGACCACGACGACGGATCTGGCACCGGGCAGGAGATCGCCGGGGCGATGCCCATCGGGCGCGTGGGCGTCGAACGCGGCCGCGTCGGCGATGCCGCAGACGGTCGCGCCCGACTTGAGCGCGCCCGACTTCAGGGTGGCTGCGGCGTTCGGTGGAAGCGGCATCACTCAAGCTTTCTGTATTTGCGGCCGACGGGGCAGACGCGCATGCACTCGAAGCACTGCGCGATCGAGTCGCGGAAGAAGCCGAGCGCCTGCAGGCTCTTCGTGAAGAAGTCGCCGTAGATCATCGTCGATCGCTTCGCGGCGTCGTCCTCGTTGACGATCTCGAGGAGCGCCTTCTGGAACGAGCCGATCCCGTACGTCTGCGCGCGCGTGTGGCACCGCTCGCGATCGTAGGTGGAGCGCTCGATGCGTCCCTCCCTCACCGTCCCGCCGAGGCACGCGGGGCACACGCGCAGGCACGGCGTCGTGCCGATGCGCTTGTACATGGCCGTGCACCCGGGGTGGGGGCACGCGGGCTCGGCGAGCGGCGGGTCGGGCTCGAGCGGCAGCGTGGTGATGAGCGCGGCGTAGTAGAGGAGCCCGTATTCCGGGTTCAGGATGATGTGGGCGGCGAGCGAGCGCGAGCCGAGCCCCGCGAGCTCGGCGGCGTGCATCATGGACATCGGCGGCTCGTGGCCGTGGACCGAGAGCGAGGGCGCCTGGATCGCGTAGTGGGAGAAGCTCGCCTCGATGAAGTCGCACATCACGTGGACGGCGACGTTCTCGCGGAGGTCGTAGCCGGTGATCTCCATCACCCGGTGGTCGGGGCAGCGCCACGCCCCCGCCGTCGGCCCGTCGCCGCCCGCGACGACGACGCTCTTCGCTCCCGGCAGGATGTCCTCGGGCCGGTAGCCTTCCGGGACCTTGGCGCGGAACGCTTCGACCGCGGCGATGCCGACGACGCGCGCTCCCGCCTTCCTGCCGACGGCTTTGACCTGCTCCTCGCGAGTCATGGCGGCCCCTAGGATAATCCGCTCCGGTATAATCCGCCCGTCATGAATTTCGACGCGCTGCGCGCGAGCACGCTCCCAGGCCTGCTCGTCGAGCGCGCGCGCACCAGTCCAGAGCGCGTCGCCTTCCGCGCGAAGGAGCTCGGCGTCTGGCGTGAGACGACGTGGCGAGAGTTCGCCGAGCGCGTCGAGGCCGTCGCGCTCGGGCTCCAGCGCGAGTACGGCGTGGCGCGCGACGGGACGGTCGCGATCATCGGCAACGCGTGCCCCGAGTGGACCATCGCCGACCTCGCCGCGCAGGCGCTCGGCGCGATCACCTACGGCATCTATCCGACCAGCTCGCCGAGTGAGGTGCGGTATCTCCTCCAGCACGGTCGCGCCTCGGTCGTCGTCGCCGAGGACCAGGAGCACCTCGACAAGGTCCTCACCGTGCTCGACGAGTGCCCCGGCGTCGGGGCGGTGCTGGTCATCGACACCCGCGCCCTCTTCATGTACCGGGACGCGCGCGTGCGCCCGCTCGCGGAGGTCGAGCGCGCCGGGCGCGAGGCGCGCGGCGCTGAGCGCGGCGCCCTCCAGCGGCTCGCCGCCGCCGTCTCTCCCGATGACCCGGCGACGATCATCTACACGTCGGGGACGACGGGGCCGCCGAAGGGCGCGCTCTATCACCACGGCCCGCATCTGGCCGCCTGCGCCAATATCCTCGCCCACTACCCGGTCTTGACGGACGGCGAGCAGCGGATCGTCGCGATGCTGCCGCTCTGCCACACCATGGGGAGAGATCTCGCCATCACGATGCCGCTCATCACGGAGGTCGTGCCGCACTACCCCGAGTCGGTGGACGCGTTCGCGGAAGCGCTCTACGAGATCCAGCCGGCGTTCGTCTTCACGGTGCCGCGTTATCTCCAGAAGTTCGCCGCGCATCTCCTCGTCGGGATCGACGCGAGCTCGCCCCTCAAGCGCGCGGCGTACCGCGCCGCGATGGCCGTCGGGCGTCGGGTCGCCCGGCAACGCTGGCGGGGACACCTCTCACCGCTCGCCGCCCTCGGCGCTGTCGCCGCCCGGCAGCTCGTCTTCCGCTGGCTTCTCGAGAAGGTGGGGTTCGCGCGGACGCAGCTCGTGATCTCGAGCGGCGCGCCGCTCCCGCTCACGGTCGCGACGCTCTGGCAGGCGTGGGGCGTGAACCTCTGCGAGGCATACGGCCAGACGGAGACGGGCGGCGCGCTCATCTCCGGCCAGCGGGGACCCTTTCCCCGACCCGGCGACGTCGGCGGGCCCGCGCCGAACATGGAGATCCACCTCGGCCCCGACGGCGAGATCCTCGTCGCGACCAAGGAGTTCTTCGGCGGCTACTGGCGTGATCCCGAGGCGACGCGCGCCCTCTACGCGGACGGGCGGCAGGTGACGGGCGACGTCGGCGAGTGGACGCGGGGTCATGCGCTCAGGCTCGTGGACCGGAAAAGGGATATCTTGATCACCGCGGGCGGGAAGAACGTGAGCCCCTCGCAGATCGAGAGCCGGCTGCGGGCGAGCCCCTATGTCAGCGAAGCGGCGGTCTTCGGCGACGGGCGCAAGTATCTCGTCGCCCTCCTCGAGCTGGACGGCGAGACCGTCGCCGAGTGGGCGCGCGCGCGCAGCCTCGTCCACACGGGCTACGCCTCGCTCGTGCAGCACCCGGAGGTCGTCCGGCTGATCGAGGTCGAGGTGGCGCGGACGAACGCGGACCTGACACGCGTCGAGCAGGTGAAGGCGTTCCGGCTCCTGCCGCGCGAGCTCGACCCCGAGCAGGAGGGCGAGCCCGTCACGCCGACGCGAAAGGTGAAGCGGAGGCTCATGGCCGAGCGATACGGCGCCCTGGTCGAGTCCATGTACGCGAGCGACGAGGAACGGCGGATCGCCGCCGAGGTGGCCGCACTCACACCGGAGGATTGAAATGCTCAAGCTTCTCCGCATTACCTTCGCAGCGCTGCTCGCCGTCGTTTCCGTCGCGACGCCGGCCCTCGCCCAGGAGGTCTACCGCATCGGCATGAGCGCGGCGATCACCGGCCGCGCCGCGGCGGGCTACGCGCCCACGTACGAGGCGTACAAGACCTACTTCAAGCGCGTCAACGACGCGGGCGGCATCAACGGCCGCAAGGTGGAGATCGAATACGAGGACGACCGCGGCGAGGCGCAGCGGGCGGCGGCGGCTGGGAAGAAGCTCGGCGAGAACTCGATCCTCATCGTCAACGCGTCGATCTCGGCGACGTACAAGCCGCTCATGACCGAGGCTGAGACGAGCAAGGTCCCGCTCCTCTTCGGCGGCGGCGTGTGCCCGCGCGAGGCGTTTCCGCCGGCCAACCCGCTCATCTTCTGCTCGACCTCGTTCGGCTCGAACTGGGACATCCGCTTCGCGCTCGGCTTCATCAAGGAGCAGGCGGGCGGCAAGAAGGTGAAGATCGGCTTCGCGGCGCAGGACATCCCGCTCTCGCGGATCGAGCTCGAGGGCGCGGAGAAGCTCGCGAAGGAGATGGGCTTCGACACGATCCCCGTCGTCGTCGTTCCGGGCGCCGCCCCCGACTTCGGGCCGTTCGCGCAGAAGTTCAAGGACGCCGGGGCCGACTGGGTCTTCTCGTGGGCGCCCTGGCCCGTCGAGATCGGCGTGTTCGAGGCGCTCCAGCGCATCGGCTGGACAGGCAACTACCTGCTCTACGGCCACCAGCAGACGCAGGACGAGCTGGCCCGCCTCAAGGCGCCGAACCTCAACGCCTTCGGCGGCAACGCGCTCTTCATCGAGAACCTGCCGATCCATTCGGAGATCGCCGGTCTCGTGAAGGGCCAGACGACGCACCCGGCGCACTACATGGCCGAGGGGTGGGTGTCCGCGATGGTGCTCGAGGCCGCGCTCAAGAAATGCGGCTGGCCGTGCACACGCGAGAAGATCGCCGCGGCCATGGCGACGGTGAGCGTGGACACGCGCGGGCTCCGCGGCGGGCCGATCGAATGGACCACCGACAACCACTACCGGAAGTCCACCTGGTACAAGGTCTACCGCTGGGACCCGGCGAAGAACGCCATCGCGTCGGTCGGCGGCTGGACCCGACTCGACGTGAAGTAGGTCCATGCCCCAGGTCGTCGCGACCACGATCGTCGTCGCGAGCCTCTACGCGCTCCTCGGCGCCGGCTACGTGCTCGTCTACCGCGCCTCGCGCGTGCTGAACCTCGCGCAGGGCGACATGCTGACGCTCGGGGGCTATCTGCTCTTCGCCGTCACGGCGGCGGTCGGGGGCGCGCCCGCGCTCTCGATCCCGCTGGCGGCGGCGCTCGCCGCGCTCGCGGGCTTCGTCATCTACCAGCTCCTGATGCGCCCCATGGCCGGCCATCCGATCGTCGCCGCGGTCCTCGTCACCGTGACGCTCGGCATCCTCCTGCGCGCGGCGATCGTGCTCGTCTTCACCGACCGGATCCGCTATCCGCTCCCGATGCTCGGGCTCGCGAACCCGCCGCGCCACTTGCCCGGCGGCGCCGTCGTCTCGACGTTCGATCTGCTGACCGTGGCGACGGCGGCCGCGCTCTTCCTCGGGCTCTTCCTCTTCCTGCGTCTCTCGCCGCTCGGCATCCAGATGCGCGCCGCCGGCGAGAAGGCGCTGCTCGCCTCCCAGCGCGGCATCGACTTCCACCTGGTCTTCGCGCTCTCCTGGGCGCTCGCCTCGTTCTCGGGCGGGCTCGCGGGCATCCTCTACGCGAACAACGTCCGCCTCGAGCCCTCGCTCGACGTGCTGGGCTTGAAGGCGTTCGCCGTCGCGCTGGTCGGCGGCCTCGACAGCCTCGCGGGCGTGCTCCCGGCGGCGCTGATCGTCGCCGCCGTCGAGGTGCTGACCGTCCGCTACGGCAACCCGCTCCTCTCCGATGTCTCGCCCTTCCTCTGTCTTCTCGCGATGCTGCTCGTCCGCCCGTGGGGGCTCTTCGGGACGCGCGAGGAACTGGAGCGCGTATGATGCGAAGGGCTGGACTCGTCGCGGGGCTCGTTCTCGCAATGCTCTCCGCGCCGCTCCTCACTCACGCGCAGCAGGCGCGGAAAGTCCCCCGGATAGGCTATCTCTCGGTCCAGCCCCCTAACGTAGCGTCGCCTTTCCTGGATGCATTTCGGGAAGGGCTCCGCGACCTCGGCTACGTCGAGGGTCGGAGCGTCGTCATCGAATACCGATGGGCCGAAGGGGAGGTGGATCGCCTGCCTGCCCTCGCGGCCGAGCTTGTTCGCCTCAACGTTGACGTTCTCGTGGCAGTAGGGTCGCCCGCATCCCTGGCTGCAAAGCATGCGACCGCCACGATTCCGATCGTATCCGTGTATACACCCGACCCGGTGGGGCTCGGGCTTGTCGCCAGCCTGGCGCGGCCGGGTGGGAATGTCACGGGGTTGTCTGCTGTCGCCTCCGAGTACGTCGGGAAACTGTTGGAGCTGCTGAAGCAGGCTGTCCCGCATGCCGGGCGTGTCGCGGTGCTCGGCGATCCGGGACATCCGGCCTACCCGATCTATTGGCGAGAATTGGGCCTCGCTGCACGGACGCTGCGTGTGGCACTTCAAGCGGCCGACGTGCGGAATCGAGAAGAGCTCGAGAGCGCATTCTCGGCGATGACTCGAGCGCCTGTGCCCGGTGGGATCGTCGTAGTCCCTGACACCTTGACGATCTCCAACTCCGGCCGGATCGCGAACCTCGCCGCGAAGAGCCGATTGCCGGCAGTGTTCGGGTTTCAGGAGGCTGCGGCGGCGGGAGGGCTCATGGGCTATGGGCCCAGGGTGCGTGACATCTTCCGCAGGGCCGCCACGTACGTCGACAAGATCCTCAAGGGTGCCCGGCCTGCCGACCTGCCCGTCGAGCAGCCGACGAGGTTCGAGCTGGTCATCAATCTCAAGACCGCGAAGGCGCTCGGGCTCCGGATCCCGCAATCGCTTCTGCTGCGGTCCGATCAGGTGATCGAGTAGGTGGCGCTCGGCGGCGGGTACTTCAAGACGACCTACGCGTCGGACCTCGCGCTCGTGGACACGCGGCTCCGGCGTGTGGGGCTCGCGGCATTGGTCGTCGCGCTCGCGGCGCTACCTCGTTTCGGCTCGTCCTTCATCCTCGACCTGGCGGCGCAGACCGCGCTCGCGGCCGTCGGCGCCCTCGCGCTGAACCTCCTCACGGGGCTCGCCGGCCAGATCTCGCTCGGTCACGCGGGCTTCATCTGCGCGGGGGCGTTCACGACCGCGGCGCTCGTCGAGAGCGGCTGGCGCTCGCCGGCGGTCACGCTGCCCGCGGCGGCGCTGGTGGGCGCGCTGCTCGGCGTCGCCGTCGGGATCCCGTCGCTCCGCCTGAAGGGGCTCTACCTGGCGCTCGGCACGCTCGCCATGCACCACGTCGTGCTCTACGCCGCGGGGGAGCTGCAGAGCCGCTGGGGGGCGAACACCGGCTACACGATCCCGGCGCCGGCGGTCGCCGGCTGGACGCTGAAGGGCGGGGTAGCGTGGTACTACGCGCTCGCGCTCGTCGCCGCCGCGGTGCTCTTCCTCTCCGTCAACCTCCAGCGCTCGCGCGCCGGCCGCGCGTGGATGGCGATCCGCGATCGGGAGATCGCGGCGGAGTCGGTCGGCATCGACGTGGCGCGCTACAAGGTCGTCGCCTTCGTCTGGTCGAGCGCGATCACCTCCGTCGCCGGGGCGCTCTTCGCCTATCACCGCGGCTTCGTCTCGGTGGAGGCCTTCGGCTTCCTCCTGGCCATCGAATACATCGCGATGATCATCATCGGCGGCATGGGCTCCGCCCTCGGCGCGGTCCTCGGCGCCGCGTTCGTGACGCTCCTGCCCTACGGCATCGACGCCGCCGTCGGGAGCCTCAAGCTGCCGGGCGGCGTCGAGTACTATCTCTTCCCCGTGAAGTTCGGCGCCTTCGGCCTCCTGATGGCGCTCTTCCTCATCTTCGAGCCTCAGGGCCTCGTCGGCATCTGGCGCCGGGTCCGCAACTGGTTCTTCCTCTGGCCGTTCCGCTACCGGCCGCTCCGCTCGACGTCGTGACGCCGCTCCTCGAGCTCGAGAACGTCGAGGTCGTCTACCATCGCGTGGCGACGGCGATCCAGGGCGTCTCGCTCCGCGTGCCCGAGCGGGCGATCGTCGCGCTCCTCGGCACCAACGGCGCCGGCAAGACCACCACCCTCCGCGCGATCTCGGGCTTCCTCGGCGCCGATGACGCGCAGATCGTGGAGGGCAGCATCGCGTTCCTCGGCAAGACGGTCACCGGCAAGGCGCCCCACGAGCTGGCGCGCCGGGGGCTCGTGCTCGTCCCCGAGCGCGACAAGGTGTTCGAGACGCTGACCGTGCAGGAGAACCTGCGTGCGCTGGTGCCGGGGCGTCGCGACGGCGCGATGGACCTCGAGCGCGTCTTCCACTACTTCCCCGTGCTCGCCGAGCGCCGGCGCCAGCTCGCCGGCTATCTCTCGGGCGGCGAGCGCCAGATGCTGGCGCTCAGCACGGCGCTCCTCTGCCGGCCGGTCGTGCTGCTGGTGGACGAGCTGTCGCTCGGTCTCGCGCCGATCGTGGTCGAGAGCCTGATGGAGATGGTCCGGCGGCTCCGCGACGAGCTCGGGCTCGCCGTGCTGCTCGTCGAGCAGAACGCGGGCGCGGCGCTCGGCGTCGCCGACCACGGCTACGTCATGGAGCACGGCCGCATCGTCTACGACGGCACGCGCGAGCGGCTGCTGGCCCACGAGGACATCCGCGAGTTCTATCTCGGCCTCGGCCGGTGCCCCGACCGCAAGAGCTACACGGAGGTCAAGCAATACAGGCGGCGGAGGAGATGGTTCTAGACATCCAGGACGTCACCCTCGAGGTCGAGGGGCTCCGCGCGGTCGCCGGCGTGAGTATGAGCGTCCCGCCCGGCATGCTCGCGGCGCTCGTCGGCCCGAACGGCGCGGGCAAGACGTCGCTCCTCAACTGCGTCGGCGGCTTCTACACGCCGACGGCCGGGCGGATCAGCTTCGGCGGCACGGCGATCAACGGCCTCCCGCCCCACCGGATCGCGGCCCACGGGATCGCGCGCACCTTCCAGTTCGTCGAGCTGTTCCGCCACATGACGGTGCTCGACAACGTCCTCCTCGGGCGCCATCGCCACATGCGGGCGGGCGTGCTCGCGGGCGGCCTCTTCTGGGGCCGGTCGCGGCGTGAGGAGACGTTGCACCGGCGGCGCGCCGAGGAGATCATCGAGTTCCTGGAGCTCGAGCGTCACCGGAAGGAGCTGATCGCCAACCTGCCGTTCGGCATCCAGAAGCTCGTGGCCGTCGGGCGGGCGCTCGCGCTCGAGCCGGCGCTGCTCCTGCTCGACGAGCCGTCCACGGGGATGAACCGCGAGGAGAAGGAGAACCTGGCGCGCTTCCTCCTGCGGATCAAGCACGAGCTGGGGACGACGATGCTCTGGGTGGAGCACGACATGGAGCTGGTCGGCGACCTCGCGGACACGGTGACGGTGCTGGACTTCGGCCAGAAGATCGCGGAGGGGCCGCCCGACGTGGTGCTGCGCGACCCGCGCGTGGCCGAGGCGTACCTCGGGCGCGCCTTCGTGCAGGCGAAAGGAGCGCGGTGATGCTGCTGCTGCCGACCTCGGTCGTGGGAAGCCACGGCCTGCCCGGGTGGGTGTGGCTCGCCCGCGAGGCGATGGACGCCGGGCGCCTGGGTGCCGTCGACCTCCGCGAGCTCATGGAGGACGCCACGCAGGCGGCGCTCCTCGACCAGGAGCGCGCCGGCGTGGACGTTCTGACGACGGGCGAGATGATGCGCGTCCGCTTCATCATCGGCTTCTACGACCGGATCAAGGGTATCCGCGCGCTCGAGGCGCCGCGGAAGCTCGGCCAGCCGCTCTGGGACACGAACACGCCCTTCGAGGTCGTGGAGAAGCTCGCGGCGCCCGACGGCCTCGGGATCGTGGAGGAGTGGAAGCTCGCGCGCGCGCTCACCACCAAGCGGCTCAAGGCGACGGTGCCGGGACCCTACACGCTGCTGGTGCCGCTCAGGCTCGGCGGCGGGTACCGCGACAAGGACACGCTGCTGGCCGATCTCGTCGCGATCGTGAACGCGGAGTGCCGGGCGCTCGTCGCGGCGGGCTGCGACTTCATCCAGATCGACGAGCCCCACAGCGGGATGTACGCAGGCACGGCTCCCCATTTCGATAAGGGCGTCAACCGCGCCGTCGAGGGCGTCAGCGCGAAGATCGCCGTCCACGTCTGCTTCGGCAACCTCTACGGCCGGCCCTTCGCCGCCGTGCGTGATTTTCGAAACGTCTATCCCGCGCTGCGCGACCTGAAAGCGTCGCAGATCGTCCTCGAGTACGCGAACCGCGGCATGGACGACCTTCGGCTCTGGAAGGAGTTCGCGACCGACAAGGAGCTCGGCGCCGGCGTCATCGACGTCAAGGCGTTCAAGTCGGAGACGGCGGCGGAAGTCGCCGAGCGGATCCGCGCGCTCTTGAAAGTCGTCGCGCCGGACAAGCTCTGGCTCAACCCGGACTGCGGCTTCTGGGAGACGCCGCGCTGGGTCGTGAAGCAGAAGCTCGCGGCGCTCGTCGAGGGTGCGCGCCTGGTGCGGAAGGAGCTCGGCGGGTGAGGCGGCGCCGCGCCGCGGGCTGGCTGCTGGTACTCGGCCTCCCCGCGCTGGTCGGGTGCGCCGTGCTCGAGCGGGCGCGCGGGAACTGGTGGGAGCTCGCGCGCGGCCCGTCGGGGCAGGCGCCCGCCCCCGCGTTCACACCCGAGGCGGTCGTGCAGGTCTACGCTGCGCGCGTCGTGAGCTGGCGCGGCGTGTTCGCCGTGCACACCTGGATCGCCGTGAAGCCGGGCGGGGCCGACGCCTACACCCGCTACGAAGTCATCGGCTGGGGCGTGGACCGGGGCGCCCCGGCGGTGCGCGTGAATCGCGCCGGTCCCGACGACCACTGGTTCGGCGACCGGCCCGAGAAGCTCGTGGATCTCCGCGGCGAGGGCGTGGACGCGGTCATCACCAAGATCGAAGCCGCCGTCGCGGCCTATCCCTATCCGTCGAGCTACCGCACGTGGCCGGGCCCGAACAGCAACACGTTCACGGCGTGGGTCGGGCGGCAGGTCCCGGATCTCCGGCTGAAGCTCCCGCCCACCGCGATCGGCAAGGACTACCTGCCGGGCGGCGCGCTCGCCGGGCTGACGCCGAGCCGGACGGGCGTCCAGCTCTCGCTCTTCGGCCTCGGCGGCATCGCGCTCGGCGTGGAGGAAGGCATCGAGCTGAACGTCCTGTCGCTGAACTTCGGCGTGGATCTCAAGGCCCCGGCGCTGAAGCTTCCCATCGTGGGCCGCCTCGGCGCGCCCTGACAGGCTACATCAACTCCACCGGCGGTGATATCTTCGGAGGCCATGGACACCCTGGAGCTCGGACTCAAGGACAAGGTCGTGATCGTCACGGGCGGCAACGACGGGCTCGGCCGCGCGTGCGTCGAGCGCTTC
>JBGPIS010000022.1:0-14365 GCA_041484965.1 Methylomirabilia bacterium | reverse complement strand
GTCGCGTACGCGTTACGCGACGCCGGCGTCGAGGTCGTCTACTCAGGCCTCAAGCGCACGCCCGAGGAGATCGTGCAGGAGGCGATCCAGGAGGACGTGGACGTCGTGGGACTCTCGATCCTCTCCGGTGCCCACGTGCTCCTCGCGCGGCGCGTGATCGAGGGGCTCCGGGCCCAGGGGGCCGGGGAGATCAAGGTCGTCGTGGGCGGCATCATTCCGCCGCGCGACGTGGACGAGCTCGGGAGGGTCGGCGTCGCGCGCGTGTTCCCGATGGGCACGCCCTTGCCCGAGATCGTCGCTGCGTTCAAAAAGGAGAACCGATGAAAGACCTGAGGGCGCACGCAGGCTTTCCGATCAAGCCGGTCTACGGACCCGAGGACACGACCGGCGTCGATTTCGAGCGGGACATCGGCCGGCCCGGCGAGTACCCGTACACGCGCGGGATCCACCGGCACATGTACCGCGAGCGGCTCTGGACAATGCGCCAGTACGTCGGCTTCGGCACGCCGGAAGAGACGAACGGCAGATTCAAATACCTGATGGCCCATGGACAAGATGCACTGAATGTCGCCTTCGACCTGCCAACTCAATTAGGGCTCGATTCCGACGACCCGCGCGCTGAGGGCGAGGTGGGGCGCGTCGGCATGGCGATCGACACGCTCGCCGACATGGAGGAGGCGTTCGCGGGGATCCCGCTGGATAAGGTCAGCGTGTCGCTCACGATCAACGGCATGGCGGCGCCGATCACCGCGATGTACTACGCGGTCGCCGAGAAGCAGGGGGCCGCGCCCGAGAAGGTCGTCACCACGCCGCAGAACGACATCCTCAAGGAGTTCATCGCGCGTGGCACGTGGATCTACCCGGTCGAGCCGTCGCTCCGCCTGGTCGCCGACCTCATCGAGTTCTCGGCGAAGCGCTACCCGCGCTCGAACCCCGTCTCCGTGTGCGGCTACCACATCCGCGAGGCCGGCTGCACGACGGCGCAGGAGATGGCCTACGGTCTCGCGATCGCCGCGGCCTACGTCGAGCTGATGCTGGCGCGCGGCATGAGCGTCGACGACTTCGCGCCGCGCCTCTCGTTCAACTTCACCGCGTGGGGGAAGATCTTCGAGGAGGTCGCGAAGTTCCGCGCGGGCCGGCGCCTCTACGCCCGCATGATGCGCGAACGCTTCGGCGCGACGAATCCGAAGTCCTGGATGTTCCGGAGCCTCATCGGCGGCGGCGGCTCGTCGTTCGTCATGCAGGAGCCCGAGAACAACATCGTGCGCGGCGCCTACATCGCCCTCGCCGCCGCGCTCTCCGGCGCTCAGACGATCGCCCTGCCCACCTACGATGAGGCCTACACGATCCCATCGGCGAAGGCTCAGCTCATTGCGCTCCGCACCATGCAGATCTGCGCGGAAGAATCGGGCGCCGCCGACACCGTCGATCCTCTCGCCGGGTCGTACTACGTCGAGGCGCTCACCGGCGAGATGGAGAAGACCATCCTCGCCGAGATGGCGCACGTCGAGCGTATGGGCGGGATCGTCGAGGCCGTCAAGAGCGGCGCGATCCAGGCCGAGGTGGCGCGGCAGGCGTACCTCTTCGAGCAGAGGCTCGTCTCCGGCGAGGTCCCGAAGGTGGCGGTGAACTGCCACGTCGGCGACCGGCCCGCCGAGGCCGACCGCGAGGTGGAGCTCTACGCGTTCGACCCGGCGGTGGTCGCGGCCCAGGCGGCCCGGCTCGCGAAGATCCGCCGCGAGCGCGACGACCGCGCTGCCCGCGCGGCGCTTCGCCGGCTCTCGGACGAGGCCCGCGGCGGCGGCAACTTGATGCACCCCATCATGGAGACCGTGAAGGCGTACGCGACGCTCGGCGAGATCGCGCGCGCGATGAAGGACGTCTTCGGCGAGCACAAGGAGCTGGTGAAGTTCTGATGGCCGAGACGTTCGACATCATCGGCAAGACGACCAAGAAGCGGGACGGCGCCGAGAAGGCGACGGGCCGCACGCGCTATCTCCACGACATCGAGCTGCCGCGCATGGCGCACGGCAAAATCCTGAGATCGCGCTATCCTCACGCGCGCATCGTCCGCATCGATGCCGTGCGGGCGCGGGCGCTGCACGGGGTGCTGGCGGTGCTGACGGGCGACGACGTCGAGCCGCAGCCCTTCGGCTTCGCCAAGGACCAGACCGCGCTCAAGCGCGGCAAGGTGCGGTGCATCCGCGACGAGATCGCCGCCGTCGCTGCCGAGACGCCAGAGGTGGCGGAGGCGGCGCGCGATCTCATCCACGTCGAGTACGAAGAGTTGCCGGCGGTGTTCGACCCGAGCGCGGCGCTGGTACCCGGGGCGCCGCTCGTGCACGAGGAGCTGGGGACGAACCTGCACTCCCTTCGCTACCAGTTCACCCGCGGTGACGTGGACCGCGCGCTCGCCGAGGCGGCGGCGGTCGTCCAGGACACCTACCGGCTCCCCTTCGTTACCCACGCGTGCCTGGGCACGATGGTGGCCGTCGCCGACTGGGACACAGCCGGCAATCTCACGATGTGGACCACCACGCAGGTGCCATTCCTCTACCAGAAGGACCTCGCCGCCGCGCTCGGGATCACGGGGGACCGCGTGCGCGTGCTCCAGCCGCCCGTCGGCGGCAACTTCGGCCGCGGCCTCGACATCTACCCGATCGACGTCATCGCCGCGCTGCTGGCGCAGCGCGTGCGCCGGCCGGTCAAGATCGAGTTCGATCGCGTCGAGGAGTTCGTCGCGTGTCCGGGGCGCGAGCCGTGCACGATCCGGCTCCGCACCGCCGCCGATCGCGATGGGCGGCTCCTCGCGCGCGAGGCCCAGGTCACGATCGACAGCGGCGCCTACACCTCGTGGGGTTCGACGACGCCCTACGTGATGCTCTCGACCGTCGCGGGGCTCTATCGCGTGCCCAACGTTCGCTTCGACACGACGATCGCCTACACGAACAACCCGTACTCGGGCTCGATGCGGGGTTACGGCAACCCCGAGTCCACATTCGCCGTCGAGTCCCAGATGGACGACCTCGCCGACCGCCTCGGCATGGACCGGCTCGAGCTGCGGCGCCGGAACGCGTCCAAATCGGGCGACGTGAACCCGCAGGGGTTCGTGCTCACCTCGTTCGCGATGACCGAATGCATCGACGCGGCTGCAGAGGCGATCACGAGGGCCGCGCCGCCGCTCCGGCCGGGGTGGAAGCGGGGTGTCGGCTACGCGGGCATGTTCCACGTCGGGGGCGGCGCGCGCATCTACCGCTCCGACGGCTGCGGCGCGGTCGTCCGGCTGGACGACTTCGGCAAGGTCACGCTGATCACGGGCGCGACCGAGATCGGCCAGGGCTCGGAGACCGTGCTCGCGATGATCGTCGCCGAGACGCTCGGCGTGCCGCTCGAGCGCGTGGACGTGATCAACTCCGACACGAGCGTCCGGCCGTGGGACGTCGGCACGCACGCGAGCCGCACCACGTTCGTCGGCGGCAACGCCGCGCGACTCGCCGCCGAGAAGGTCAGGGCGCAGCTCCTCGAGGTCGCAGCCACCGAGTTCGAGGAGCCGGCGGAGCGGCTCGACATCAAGGGCGGGTGGGTCTTCGTGAAGCGCGAGCCGCAGCGGCGGCTCGCCTACGACGCCGTGGCGCGGACGGGGCACTACAAGGGCGGCGGGCGCATGCTCGCGGCCGAGGCGTTCTACGACCCGCCGACGGCGATGCTGGACAAGGACTTCCAGGGCAACGTGTCGGCCGCGTACACTTCCGCATTCCAGGCCGTGCTCGTGGACGTGGACCCTGAGACTGGCAAGGTCGAGGTGCGCCGGATCGCCTCGGCTCACGACGTGGGACGCGCGCTCAATCCGGGCGCCGCCGAGGGCCAGATCCACGGCGGCATCCACATGGGGCTCGGCTACGCCCTCAGCGAACGGCTCGTCGTCGAGGAGGGACAGATCCTGACCCAGTCCTTCATGGACTACGCGGTCCTCAAAGCCGACGACATGCCGGAGATCGTCGTGACGCTGATCGAGACGGTGGACCAGGAAGGCCCGTTCGGCGCCAAGGGGCTCGGTGAGTCGGGGGTCATCCCCGTCGCCGCGGCCGTCGCCAACGCGCTCAAGAGCGCGATCGGCATCCGCTTCACCGACCTGCCGATCACGCCGGCGCGCGTGCGCGCGGCGCTGGAGGGACGGCGCGCATGAAGCTCTTCGAAGGCGTCCGCGTCCTCGACCTCTCGCGCATGCTCGCGGGGCCGTACGGCTCGATGCTCCTCGCCGACATGGGCGCGGAGGTGATCAAGGTCGAGGAGCCCGACGGCGGTGACCCGATGCGCGCAATGGGGCCGCCGTTCCTGCCCGACGGCGAGTCGGCGTACTTCCTGGCGATCAACCGGAACAAGAAGTCGGTCGCGCTCGACCTCACCAAGGAAGCCGGGCGGGACGTGTTCTACGACCTCGTCCGCCAGTCGGACGTCGTCCTCGAAAACTTCCGCCCGGGCGTCATGGAGCGCCTCGGCTGCGCGTACGCGAAGCTCTGGTCGCTCAACCAGCGCGTCGTCGTCTGCTCGATCTCCGCCTATGGGCAGGAAGGGCCGTATCGCGACTGGCCGGCCTTCGACCTGGCGCTCCAGGCGATGGGTGGCGCGATGTCGCTCACCGGCGAGGCCGGCGGCCGCCCCGCGCGCATGGGGCTGCCGATGGGCGACCTCGCGGGTGGGCTCTTCGGCGCGTTCACGATCGCGGGGGCGCTGCTCAGGCGCGAGCGCACGGGCGAGGGCGCGCACGTCGACCTCTCGCTCCTCGACTGCCAGGTCTCGCTCCTGAGCTACATCGCCCAGTACTTCTGGACTGACGGCCTCGTCCCGGCGCCGCTCGGCTCGGGCCACGCCTCCGCCGTGCCGTACGGCGCTCTCGCGACGCGGGACGGCCACCTCGTCATCGCCGTCTTCGCCGAGAAGTTCTGGAGCGGGTTCTGCCGCGCCGTCGGGCAAGCGGAGTGGGAACGCGACCCGCGCTTCGCGACGAACCGCGACCGCGTGGTGAACCGCGCGGCGCTCATGCCGCTGCTGGAGACCGAGTTCCTGACGCGCACGACCGCCGAGTGGCTCGCTCGCCTCACGGCCGAGGGCGTCCCCGCCGCGCCGATCCAGAGCGTCGACCAGGTGCTCGCGGACCCGCAGGTGAGGCAGCGCGGGATGGTCGTCGAGATGGCCCATCCGGTCCACGGCGCGACGCCGACGCTCGGGACGCCGGTGAAGGTGGACGGCGCGATGGATCTCGGCGTGGGACCGCCGCCCCGGCTCGGCGAGCACACCGACCTCGTGCTGCGCGACCTCCTGAAGTACCCGAGCGCGAGGATCGCCGAGCTCCGGAGCGCGGGAGTCATCGGATGAACGTCGCAATGCGAGCCGCAGAACGTCGCGGGGCTGGGGCCCCGCCGTCCGAGGCAAGCCTATGAGAGTCGCCGTCATCGGCGGGAGCAACGGCGGGTTCACGATGGCCGCGGACCTCGCGCTCGCCGGGCACCGCGTGAGGCTCTGGGCCAGGTCGGCGACGTCGTTGGGGCCGCTGACCAGTGACCCGAGAATCATGCTGATCGCCGAAGGGCGGCAGGGGAGCGCGCGGTTCGAGCGCGCGACGACCGATCTCGGCGAGGCAGTCGAGGGGGCGGACGTCCTCATCGCGGCCTTGCCCGCGACGAGCCACGACGATCTCGCGACGCGACTCGCGCCGCACGTGACCGATCGCCAGATCGTCCTGCTGACGCCCGGCACGCTCGGCAGCTACGCGATGGCGCAGGAGATCGCCCGCGCCGGCGGCGCCCTGCCGCACGCGCTCGCCGAGACAGGGACGCTGCCGTACCTCACGCGCCGGACCGGGCCGAACGTGGTGAAGGCGCCGGTGCGCGCCGCGAACCTGCCGGTCGGCGTGTTCCCGGCCTCTCGCAGCGATGCGGTGCTGCCGCGCGTCGCCGAGCTCTTCCCCGCGGTGCGCCCGTGCGTGGACGCGCTCGACGTCGCCCTGACGAACGCCGGGCCCGTGATCCACCCGCCCCTCGTGCTCCTGAACGCGGGCGCGATCGACGGCGGGCGCTTCGACATCCATGCCGCGGGCACGACGCCGAGCGTGCGGCGGCTCATCGACGCCGTGGATGCCGAGCGGATAGCGACGAGGCGGGGCTGGGGCTATCCGGCGCCCCACTACGAGCTCGAGACCTACTACGACGAGAAGCGCGCCGCCGAGGGACTCTACGGCGAGGGCGCGAAGGCGAAGCTCGTGGAGAGCGGGCTCTGGAGCGAGATCCTCACGTTCGAGCACCGCTACGTCACCGAGGACGTCGTGCTCGGCCTCTCGCTGTTCGAGTCGGCGGCCCGCGCCGCAGGCGTCGCGACACCGGCGGTCTCGGGACTCCTGCTCCTCTTCGGCGCGCTGCTCGGGAAGGAGCTGTCGGGACGGGGGCGCGCGCTCGAGCACCTGGGCCTCGGTGATTTCAGCCGCCGCGAGATCCGCGCGTTGCTCCACGACGGCTGGACCTCGCCGCTCTGGAAGAAGGCGGCGCGATGACGATCAGCACGACCGCGCTCGCCCACGTCGTCGTGAGCGGGCTGGCGACGGGGTCGATCTACGCCCTCGTCGCCATCAGCCTCGTCATCATCTACAACGCCACGCGCACGCTCAACTTCGCTCAGGGCGAGATGCTGATGGTCTCGACGTTCGTCGGCTGGACGGCGTACCACCGGCTCCAGCTCCCGCTCGTCGCGGTGCTCCTGGTCGCGGTCGCCGTGGGGGCGCTCCTCGGCTGGGCGATCGAGCGCGCGATCATCCGTCACGCGATCACGGCGACGCACTTCGATGTGCTGATCATCACGCTCGGTCTCTCGCTCGCCCTGCGCGCGGGCGCGGGGCTCGTGTGGACGCACGAGGAGCTCCCGTTCCCCTCGTTCTTCGCCAACCGGCCGGTGGCGCTCGGGCCCGTGCGCGTCGCGCCCGTGTCGCTCGGGATCATCGGCGCCTCGCTCGCCCTCATGCTGGCTCTCTACGCGCTCTTCACGCGCACGCGGCTCGGCCGCGCGATGCGCGCGGTGGCGCAGAACCAGCGCGCGGCGCGGCTCATGGGGATCAGCGTCGAGCGCGTCTACTCGGCCTCGTGGGTCCTCGCCGGCGCCGTCGGCGCCATCGCCGGCGTGCTGATCGCGCCGGTGGTCTTCCTCTCGTCGAAGATGGGGCTCGTCGCGATCAACGGCTTCATCGCGGCGGTGCTCGGCGGCTTCGGCTCGATGCCGGGCGCGGTCGTCGGCGGGATGCTCCTCGGCGTGCTCGAGAACCTGGCGCCGCTCTATCTGCCCTCGTCCATCAAACACTCAGTGCCGTTCATCCTCCTGATCGCGATCCTCCTGGTCCGCCCCGGCGGCGTGCTCGGACGGGTGGCGCGGCGGAAGGTCTGATGCGCCGCGCGGCGCTCGCGCTCGGTGCGCTCGGGCTCCTGGCCTGGCCGTGGGCCGCGCCGCGCTACTTCGTGTTCCTGGCGAGCCTCATCGTCGTCAACGCGATCGTCGCGATCGGGCTGAATCTCCTCTCCGGCTACACGAACCAGCTCTCGTTCGGCCACGCGGGGTTCCTCGCGGTCGGCGCCTACACCGCGGCGATCGTGACGACGCGCTGGCCCGGCATCCCCGTGGTCGCGACGCTCGCGGCCGCGGCACTCGTCACCGCGGCGGTCGGCTTGGCCCTCGGACTCCCGTGCCTCCGGCTCGAGGGGCTCTACCTCGCGATGGCGACGCTCGCCTTCGGCTTCGTCGTCGTCGAGGCGATCCTGAACCTCGACTGGCTCACGCGCGGCAACGACGGGCTGCGCGTCCCGGCGGCCCGGCTCGGGCCGTGGGCGCTCGCGACCGACACGGCGCGCTACTACCTGGTGGTCGCGGTGGGCGCGTTCATGGTGTGGGCGGCGCTCAACCTCGCGCGCACGCGGACCGGGCGCGCGCTCCTGGCGATCCGCGAGAGCGAGATCGCGGCGCAGGCGAGCGGCGTGCACCTCGCGTGGTACAAGACGCTCGCGTTCGTGGTGTCGGCCTTCTACACCGGCGTGGCCGGCGGGCTCTTCGCCTTCGTCGTGGGGTTCCTGTCGCCGGACGCGTTCGACGTCTTCCTGTCGGTGGACTTCGTCGCGATGATCATCGTGGGCGGCCTCGGGTCGGTCCCCGGCTCGATCGCGGGCGCCGCCCTCCTCACCGTGCTCAACGACTCGCTGGCGGGCTTCCAGAACTACCGGCCCCTCATCTTCGGCGCCATCCTGATCGGCTCGATGCTGTTCATGCCGGGCGGCGTCGCGAGCGCCACCCGGTTCCTGAAAGGAGAACGCGCATGAGATTCCGACCCGTCCTTTTCGTCGCGCTGTTCGCCGCGCTGGCCGCAGCGCCCGCCGGCGCCCAGCAGGGCGTCAGCGACACCGAGATCGTCATCGGCAGCTCGAACTCGTTCTCGGGCCCGCTCGCCTTCACGGGCGAGCAGCTCACGAAGCACGGCGTGGACCTCTACGTCCGCGTCGTCAACGACGCCGGCGGGATCCACGGCCGGAAGGTCCGGACCGTGTACTACGACGACGGCTACCGGCCGCAGGACGCGGTCGCGAACACCAAGAAGCTCGTCGAGCAGGACAAGGTGTTCGCGATCATCGCGCCGCAGGGGTCGCCGCCGGTCGTGGCGACGCTCGAGTACCTCGAGGAGCAGAAGGTGCCGATGCTGTTTCCGTACCAGAGCTCGCCCGTGACGCGCGGGAAGAAGTGGGTGTTCCAGGGGATGACGGTCAGCGACCGCTCGTCCCGGATGATGATCGACTACCTCGCCGGCCAGCGGAAGTACAAGAAGTTCGCCGCGCTCTACCAGGACGACGAGTACGGCAAGTCGTACCTCACCGCGTTTGAGAAGGACCTCGGGCGCCACGGCCTGAAGCTGGCGGCCGCGGAGTCGGTGAAGCGCGGCGTGACCGACGTGAGCGCTCAGATTGCGAAGCTGCAGGCCGCGAAGCCAGAAGTGACGTTCCTCGTTCTCGTGCCGGGCCCCGCCGCCCAGGCGCTCCGCGAGCGGCAGAAGATCGGCTGGGCCGAGACGCTCATGGTCTCGACGGGCCCGCTCACCGATGAGGTCTACCTCGGCCTGGCCGGGGATGCCGCCGAGGGCGTCGAAGGGCTCGCGCTCTGGCCCGACCCGGTGACGTCGGAGCTTCCCGGCGTCAAGCTCTACCGCGAGCACATGCAGAAGTACTTTCCGAACAACGCGCCGAACCGCTACTCGCTCGCCGGCTACTTCGCGGGGATGCTCTTCACGGAGGCCGCGAAGCGCGCCGGGAAGAGCCTCACGCGCGAGTCGCTGATCACCGCACTCGAGGGGATCAAGGGATGGGAGAGCGGCATCCTCGCGCCACTCTCGATCGGGCCCGACCACGAGACGCAGAAGCAGGGGTTCTGGGTGCGGGTCGAGAAGGGACGCTTCAAGTCGCTGACCGACTGGCTCAAGTCGGAGTAGCGGCGGGTGCTCAGCGTCGAAGATCTCTCGATCAACTTCGGCGGGCTCGCCGCGCTGCGCGGCTTCTCCGTCGAGGTCGCCGAGCGGGAGATCTTCGCGCTGATCGGCCCCAACGGGGCGGGGAAATCCACGGTCTTCAACATCGTGACCGGGCTCTACCGCCCGTCGACGGGCCGCGTGGGGTTCCTCGGCCGGGACCTCCTCGCCCTCGCCCCGCACGGCATCGCGCGACTCGGCGTCGCGCGAACGTTCCAGAACACGGAGGTGTTCCGCCGGCTCTCCGTCCTCGACAACGTCCTGATCGGCCGCCACGCCCATTTGAACGGCGGCGTCGTGCGCGGCGCGCTCGGCTTCCCCTCGGTCGGCCGCGAGGAGGCGCGCGCGCGCGAGCTGGCCCGCGAGCTCCTGGCGCGGCTCGGCCTCGACGGCGTCGCCGGGGTGGAGGCGGGGAGCCTCCCGCTCGGCCTCCAGAAGCGACTCGAGCTGGCCCGCGCGCTCGCCGCCGAGCCGCGGCTGCTCCTGCTCGACGAGCCCGCGGGCGGCCTGAACCCGACCGAGACGCAGGCGCTCATGGAGCTGATCGTCCGGCTCCGCGACGAGCGCGGGCTCACGATCCTCGTCGTGGAGCACGACATGGACCTCGTCATGGGCATCTCCGACCGGGTCGCGGTGCTGAACGACGGACGGAAGATCGCGGAGGGCAAGCCGCATCAGATCGCGACGGATCCGGCGGTGATCGAGGCCTACCTGGGCAGCGAGGACGAGTAGCAGTGCCGGCCGCGCTCGAGATCGAGGACCTGGCCGTCTACTACGGCAAGCGCCGCGCCGTCGACGGCGTCTCGCTGACGGTCGCGCACGGCGAGATCGTCACCCTGCTCGGCGCCAACGGCAGCGGCAAATCCACGACGCTCCGGGCCGTCTCGGGGCTCGTGAGACCCGCGCGGGGCCGCATCCTCTACGAGGGGCGGGACATCACCGGCGCGCCGGCGGACGCGATCGTCGCCGCCGGCGTGAGCCACGTGCCGGAGGGGCGCGAGGTCTTCGTCGAGTTCAGCGTGCTGGAGAACCTCCTCGTCGGCGGCCACACGGTGGCGCGCAGCGAGGTGGACGGGCGTCTCGAGGCCGTCTTCCGGCTCTTCCCCGTGCTCCGCGAGCGGCGGCGCCAGCTCGCCGGCACGCTCTCCGGCGGCGAGCAGCAGATGCTCGCGATCGGCCGGGCGCTCATGATACGGCCGCGCCTGCTGCTCCTCGACGAGCCCTCGCTCGGGCTCGCGCCGCTGCTCGCGCGCGAGATCTTCCGCACGATCCGGCGGATCAACGCGGAGGGCGTCGCGGTCCTGCTGGTCGAGCAGAACGCGCGGCGGGCGCTCCGGCTCGCGGCGCGCGGATACGTCCTCGAGACGGGCCGCGTCGCCGTGGCGGGGACGAGCCGGGAGCTCGGCGAAAACCCGCGCGTCCGCTCCGCCTACCTGGGGTTCGCGACGAGCACCCCGGGCTATACTCGTCGCTCGTGATGGCGCCCCTGCCGATGTTCCAGCCCGAGTGGGAGGCGCTCGAGCGCGACCGCCTCGACGCGCTCGTCCTCGAGCGGATGCGCGCCACGCTCGGGCGCGTGCTCGCCAACCCCGCCCACGCGCGGCGGCTCGGAGGCGTCAGGCCCGACGACATCCGGCGCCTCGAGGACTGGCAGCGGCTCCCGTTCCTCACGAAGGCGGAGCTGCGCGACGCCTATCCCTTCGGCCTCGCCTGCGCGGGCCAGGCGGGCTACCGCCGCATCCACATGTCGAGCGGCACGACCGGCAACCCGATCCTCAACCCGTACACCGCCGGTGACGTCCGCCAGTGGGGCGAGGTGATGGCGCGCTGCTTGGTCACCGCGGGCGTCACGGCCCGCGACGTGATCCAGATCATGCCGTCGTTCGGCCTCTTCACGGGCGGCTTCGGCTTCCACTACGGCGCCGAGCGCCTCGGCGCGATGGTGATCCCGACCGGCGCGGGACGGACGTCCCTCCAGCTCAGGCTCATGCGCGACCTCAAGGCGACGGTCGTCGCGGCGATCGCGACCTACCCGCTGCGTCTGATCGAAGTCGCGCGCGAGGAGAAGTTTGACCTGGGCTCGCTGTCGCTCCGGGTCGGCATCTTCGGCTCCGAGATATGGTCGGACGAGCTCCGGACGCGGATCGAGCGGGAGCTCGCCATCCGCGCCTACGACATCATCGGCATGACCGAGACCGGCGGGCCCGGCATGGGGATCGACTGTCCCGCGCGGAGCGGGATCCACGTCTGGGAGGATCATTTCGTGCCCGAGATCGTCGATCCGACGACCGGCGCCGCGCTCCCCGACGGGACCGAGGGCGAGCTGGTCGTGAGCACGCTGACCCGCGAGGGGCTGCCCCTCGTGCGTTACCGCACCCATGACCTCACGCGCGTGCTCTCGCGCGCCGCGTGCGACTGCGGCCGGACGTCGTTGCGCCTCGACCGGCTGCGCGGGCGCACGGACGACATGGTGATCTTCAAGGGCGTGAACTTCTACCCGCGCCAGATCGAGACGGTCCTGCTGCGCCAGCCCGGCGCCGGCCACGAGTACCAGATCGTCCTCGACTCGGAAGGCGGCGGCGAGCGCATGACGATCCACCTCGAGGTCGAGCCCGGATGCGATCCCGCCGTGGCGGGGCGGATCCGGCACGAGCTCCACGACCTGCTGGCACTCTCCCCGGAGGTGCGTCTGTTGAAGCTCGGCGAGCTCGAGCGGCCACAGGGGAAGGCCGTGCGCGTGGTGGACCGCCGGGCAGCGCGGTGAGCGCCCCGGCTCCGGCGCGGCGGGTCCTCGAGGCCGTCACCGTCCTCTCTCTCGAGCAGGCCACGGTCCTGCCGTTCCTGACCTACCGGCTCGCCTGCGACGGCGCCCGCGTCATCCGCGTCGAGAACGGCGAGCACCCGGATCCGAACCGCCGCGTCGGGCAGGACGTTCTGGGCGAGCCGGACATGCGGAGCTACTTCCTGCCCAACAACTGCGGCAAGGAAGCGATCACGCTGAACCTCGCCGAGCCCGACGGGCGCGCGCTCCTCGAGGAGCTCGTCGCGGCACTCCGCGTGGACATCTTCGCCACGAACCAGCGCCCGCGGAGCTATGCGCGCCTCGGCATCGGGTACGACGTGCTGCGCATGGTCAAGCCCGACTTGATCTGGCTCGGCATCACGGGCTTCGGCCCCGAGCACGACGAGGCCGCCTACGACCCGGTCCTCCAGGCGCGCGCTGGCTTCATGGAGCTCACGGGCGATCCCGACGGGCCGCCCACGGCGTTCGGCCTGCCGATGGTGGATCTCGGCGCGGCCGAGCACGGCTACGGCGAGCTCATGAAGGCGCTCTACCGGCGCGCGGTCACGGGCACGGGGGCGCGCATCGACGTCTCGATGCTCAGGAGCGCGGTGTCGTGGATGGCGAGCCCGATAGTATTGTCGGCGAGCCTGGGCGAGCGGATCACCCGCCGGGGCAACACCCACCAGTTCTTCGCGCCCGTCGCCGTGTTCGCGACCCGCGACGGCTACGTGTACGTGGCCGTGGGCAACGACCAGCAGTGGGCGGCGCTCAGCGCGATCCCGGCCTTCGCCGGGCTCGCGCGGCCCGCGTACGCCGCCAACGCCGGGCGCATCGACGATGCGCCCCGCCTGCACCGGGAGCTGGGCGAGTGCTTCGCGCGGCTCGCGACGGCGGAGGCGCTCGGGCTCCTCCAGCCGGCGGGCGTTCCCGTCTCGCGCGTCAATACGCTCGCCGACGTGGTCGCCGACCCGCTGGTCGCCGCGACGCTCGTGAAAGTTCGCGATCCTCGCACCGGACTCGAGATCGTGCTGCCCCCGCCGCCCGCGGCGGACCCGGCGCCCCTCGGCTTCCCGCCCCGGCTCGGCGAGCACAACGATCGGATCTATGGCGGGGCGCTCGGCCTGGCGCCGGACCGCCTCGCCGATCTGCGCCGGCGGGGTATCATCTGAGGGCGTCGCGATGCGAAACCTCTTCTACCTGACCGACGACCAGCGGGCGATCTGCGACCTCGCGCGGAAGATCGCGCGGGAGCGGATCGCGCCCCACGCGGCGCGCTACGACGAGACCGAGTCCTACCCCGAGGAGTCGATGAAGGCCATCCTCGAGTCGGGGCTCTTCGGCATCTGGGTGCCGGAGGAGTATGGCGGCAGCGACATGGGGTGCCTCGCGCTCTCGCTCGTGACCGAGGAGATCGCGTGGGCCTGCGCCGCCACGGCAACCCAGTATCTCGACCAGCCGCTCGGCGGCCTGCCCATCCTGAGGGCGGGCAGTCCCGCGCAGAAGGAGAAGTATCTCCCGCGGCTCGCGACGGGCGAGCTCCTCGCGGCCTACGCGCTCTCAGAGCCCGGCGCCGGCTCCGACGCGGCCGGGCTCAAGACGACCGCGGTCCGGAAGGGCGACCGCTACGTCCTGAACGGCTCCAAGCAGTGGTGCACGAACGGCGACCACGCCGACGTCGTCACGGTCTTCGCCACAGTGGACCCGACGAAACGGGCGAAGGGCGTCACCGCGTTCCTCGTCGAGAAGGGCGTGCCCGGCTTCTCCGTCGGCAAGAAGGAGAAGAAGATGGGCATCCGCGCCTCGCCCACCGTGGCGCTCCACTTCACCGACTGCGCCGTCCCCGTGGAGCAGCGGCTCGGCGAGGAGGGCGAGGGGTTCGCGATCGCGATGCAGACGCTCGACGTCACGCGCCCGGCGACGGGGGCGATGGCGGTCGGCATCGGCCAGGCGGCGCTCGACGCCGCGGTCGGCTACGCGCGGGAGCGCCGGCAGTTCGGCCAGCGCATCGGCGATTTCCAGGGCATCCAGTTCATGCT
>JBGPIS010000021.1:0-14663 GCA_041484965.1 Methylomirabilia bacterium | reverse complement strand
GAGGTCGCGCAGGCGACGTCCTATCTGACGACGCTGCCGGCCGTGCGCGCGAAGGTGACGCCGCTCCAGCAGCGGGAGGCGGCGTCGGGCGGCGTCGTGCTCGAAGGGCGTGACACCGGCACGGTCGTGTGTCCGGACGCGGAGGTCAAGTTCTACCTCACCGCGTCCCTGGAAGCACGCGCCGGCCGGCGGCACGCCGAGCTGGCTGCGCGGGGCACGCGCATGCCCTTGAGCCGGGTGAGGAAGGAAGTCCACACCCGCGACGAGCAGGACGAGACGCGCGAGCTGGCGCCGCTGCGTCGGGCGCCGGACGCGATCGAGGTGGATACGTCGGACTTGAGTGTCGACGAGGTGGTCGGGCGGATGCTGGCAGCGATCCAGGCGTGGCGCGGCGCGCGGCCATCGAGGCAGGCCTGAGCATGTCGCTCTACGGAACGCTCAAGCCGATCGCCGTGGTGTTGATGCGCCTCCTGTTCCGGCTGGAGGTGCGCGATGCCGGGAAGGTCCCGGCGACGGGCCCGGTGCTACTCGTTTCGAACCATTCGAGCCTGCTCGATCCGCCGGCGGTCGGCGGCGCGGCGCTCCGGAAGCTCTCGTTCCTGGCGAAGGCCGAGCTGTTCAGGGTCCCGGTCCTCGGGCCGGTGCTCCGGCGGGTCGGTGCGCGACCGATCCGGCGCGAGGGCGCCGACCCCGCGGCGATGCGAACCGCGCTGCGGGTCCTCGAGGAGCGCGGCGCGCTCCTCATCTTTCCCGAGGGGACGCGGGGCCCCGAGGGCGTGCTGCGGGCGGCGAAGGCGGGGGCAGGCATGTTGGCCGTCATGAGCGGCGCTCAGGTGGTGCCCGTGTATGTGAGCGGCAGCGGTCGCGCGTGGCCGAAGGGCCGGCGCCTCCCGCGGCCCGGGAGAGTGACGGTGGTGTTCGGCGAGCCGTTGCGCTTCGAGGCGAAGAGCGGCGGCGACCGGCGGCAGCAATACGAAGCGGCGAGCCGCGCGATGATGGCAGCGATCGGCCGACTGAAGGATTCCATGGAAGCGCTGCACGAACAAATAAAATGACTGGAGGAACTGGCGGCATGAAGAAGGACGACCCCAACGACACCCTCGCCGGAGCGCGAAAGGAGGACGGAGAGCCGGCCGGGGAGCGGATGGAGGACTGGTTCCAGGAGGGCACGACCAGCGAGTTCGAAGAGGGCGAGGTCGTCCGCGGTCGCGTCGTCCATATCGGGACGAGCGAGGTTCTGGTCGACGTCGGCTACAAGAGCGAGGGCTCGATCCCGATCGAGGAGTTCCACCGCCACGGGCCGCTCCCCAAGGTGGGCGACGAGATCGAGGTGTACCTCGAGGCGAAGGAGGACTCCGAGGGGCTCATCGTCCTCTCGAAGGACAAGGCCGACAAGATCAAGGTCTGGGACGCGATCACCCAGGCGCACGAGAAGGGGCTGCCGGTCGAGGGCAGGGTCATCGAGGTCGTCAAGGGCGGCCTCGCCGTGGACGTCGGCGTCAAGGCCTTCCTCCCCGGCTCGCAGGTCGACCTCCGCCCCGTCAAGAACCTGGCCTCCATGGTCGGGCAGACGATTCGCGCCAAGGTCATCAAGCTCAACCGCCGGCGCGGGAACGTCGTGCTGTCGCGCCGCTCGATGCTCGAGGAGGAGCGCGAGGAGAAGAAGAAGCACACGCTCGAGGTGCTCTCCGAGGGTATGGTGCTGACGGGGACCGTCAAGAACATCACTGACTACGGCGCCTTCATCGATCTCGGCGGCATCGACGGCCTCCTGCACGTGACCGATATGAGCTGGGGCCGCGTGGGGCATCCGTCGGAGATCTTCCAGGTCGGCGACCAGGTCGAGGTGGTCGTGCTGCACTTCGACCGCGAGACCGGCCGCGTATCGCTCGGCTACAAGCAGAAGTCCTCCGACCCGTGGGAGCGCGTCGAGAAGACGTTCGCGGCCGGCACCAAGACGCGGGGCCGGGTCGTGAGCCTCACCAACTACGGCGCGTTCATCGAGCTCGAGCCGGGCGTGGAGGGGCTCGTGCACGTCTCCGAGATGTCGTGGACGCGGCGCGTGCGGCACCCCTCGAAGCTCGTCAACGTCGGCGACGAAGTGGACGTGATGGTGCTCGACGTCAACCGCGCCGCCAAGCGCATCTCGCTCGGGATGAAGCAGGTGGAGCCGGACCCCTGGGCGACGATCGAGGAGCGTTATCGCCCGGGTACCCGCGTCATGGGGCGCGTGCGGAACCTGACCGACTTCGGCGCGTTCATCGAGCTCGAGCCGGGCGTGGACGGGCTCCTGCACATCTCCGACATGTCGTGGACGCGGAGCGTCGGGCATCCGTCGGAAATTCTGAAGAAGGGCCAGGACCTCGAGACGCAGATCCTCAACCTCGACCGCGAGAACAAGCGCATCTCGCTGGGGCTCAAGCAGGTCCAGCCCGACCCGTGGTCGACCGTGGCGCAGCGCTTCCCGATGGGCTCGCGCGTCACGGGCAAGGTCGTCCGTCTCACCGACTTTGGCGCGTTCGTGGAGCTCGAGCCGGGGGTCGACGGCCTGCTCCACATCTCGCAGATGTCGAGCCGTCCGATCAACCGACCCGACGAGCTGGTGAACGTGGGCGACGAGCTCACGCTGCTGGTCATCCGGGTCGACCCCACCGAGCGGCGCATCGGGCTCAGCCTGAAGGAGCTGGCCCACGCCATCGAGCCGCCGCGGGGCGCCGAAGAGCAGCGCGGTGCCGGCCGGCGGGGCAAGAAGGGCAAGAACCGCGACGACTATGACTACGACGACGAGAACTAGCTCTCACCGTCTGGCGATCCTCGGCGTCGCCCTGGCGGTGTACGTCGGGGTGGGGGGCCTCCTCCTCGCCTCCGTCGTGTCGCTGAAGCGGGACACGGCCGGCCGGGGCGCCCCGTTCTTCGGTGAGCGCGTTGCCCTCGTCGAGCTCGAGGGTCTGATCGTGGACGTCGACGATCTCGTCCGCGAGCTCAAGGCCCACCGTGACGACCCCGCCGTGCGCGCCGTCGTGATCCGGATCAACAGCCCGGGCGGCGTCGTCGGGCCCACGCAGGAGCTCTACGCGGCGGTCAAGCGGCTCCGCGACGCGGGCAAGCCGGTCGTCGCCTCCCTCGGCGCCGTCGCGGCGTCCGGCGGCTACTACGTCGCCGTGGCCGCGGACCAGATCTACGCCAATCCCGGGACGCTCACGGGCTCGATCGGCGTCATCATGCAGATGGCGAACGTCAACGCGCTCTTGAAGAAGGTCGGCGTCGACTACGTCGTGGTGAAAGCGGGGGAGTTCAAGGACATCGGCAATTTCGCGCGGCCGATGTCGCCCGACGAGCGGCGGGTGCTCCAGACGCTGCTCGACGACGTCCACGGCCAGTTCATTTCCGCCGTGGCGGCCGGGCGCAAGCTCGACCGCGCCCAGGTCGTGCAGTTCGCCGACGGCCGGATCTTCTCGGGCAGCCAGGCCAAGGAGCTTCGAATGGTGGACGCCCTCGGCGGTCTCGAGGACGCCCTCGACGGCGCGGCGACCCTCGCCGGGCTGCCAAAGCCGCCGAAGGTGATCGGTCCCCGGAGGAAGTTCTCCCTCAGTGAGTTTCTGAAGAACGAACTCGGCTTGAGGGGGCTGGCGTCGTTCCGCTCGGGGCTGCCGCTCTTCAAGACCCCGCTCTATCTGATGGACTGAGGCCGCGATTCGCCGCCCATCGTTCGAGTGTTGTCGTATTGAGGGTTCTGTAACCATCCGCCATAGTGAGCGAAACGATCGTCCGTTGATTCAGGCAAATCCCGGGATCGCCGACGGCAACACTGCGAGACGATGAGATTTTCGCCGCGCGCACCGCGCCAGGTCGCGGGCGAGGTCAGGTGACTCCTAACTCCCTACGATGGTTGACATTCTTTTCACGGGCGTGCTAGGTTGCCATTGAGCCCCGACGCGGCGATTTCTCGAGACAGAACGGGAGCCGACGATGACCAAAGCCGACCTGATCGACGAAATCTCCAAGGTCTCGAATCTGACCAAGAAAGAGACCGAGACGATCGTCAATACGATCTTCGACAACATCACCGACGCGTTGTCGAAGGGCGACAAGGTCGAGCTCAGAGGCTTCGGCAGCTTCCGGATCCGCCACCGGAACTCACGCAAGGGACGGAACCCCAAGACGGGCTCGAGCGTGGACGTGCCGCAGAAGCGCGTCCCGTTCTTCAAGGTGGGAAAGCGACTCCGAGAGCTCGTCAACGGCTGAGCATCCCTCGGGCGGCGTGAAGCGCCTCTGGGCGCCCTGGCGCATGAGCTACGTGGGCCCAGGGGGGGCGTCTTCCGGATGTGTGTTTTGCTTGACCCTGTCCGCTGACGACGACAGGAAGAACCTCATCCTCCACCGCGGCGCGCACGCCTTCCTCATCCTGAACGCCTATCCCTACGCGCCCGGCCACCTGATGGCCGTCATCAACCGTCACGTGGGCACGCTCGCCGAGGCCGCCGCCCCGGAGATCGCCGAGGCCATGGCGCTCGTGAAGCGGGCGATCTCGGCCCTGACCGTGGAATACCGCGCGGAGGGGTTCAACGTCGGGCTCAACCAGGGCCGCGTCGCGGGCGCCGGCATCGCCGACCACCTGCACGTGCACGTCGTGCCCCGCTGGAACGGGGACACCAACTTCATGCCGGTGTTCGCGGACGTCCGCGTGCTGCCCGAGGCTCTGGAGGCGACCTACGACCGGCTCAGAGACCACATCGTTGGTTGACGGCGGCGCGGGCGAGCTGACGCCGATGATGCGGCAGTACCGGGAGCTCAAGCGCCGGTATCCCGACTACCTGCTGTTCTTCCGCCTCGGCGACTTCTACGAGACGTTTTTCGAGGACGCCCAACTGGCGGCGCGGCTGCTCCAGATCACGCTGACGTCGCGCCAGGACGCGCCGATGGCCGGGATCCCTCACCACGCGGCCGACGGCTACATCGCGCGCCTCATCCGCGCCGGGCAGAAGATCGCGGTCTGCGAGCAGCTCGAGGCGCCGGGCCAGCAGAAGAAGCTCCTCAAGCGCGACGTCGTCCGGATCATCACGCCGGGCACGATCACCGATACGGCGTACCTCGCGGGCGCGGCGAACAACTTCCTGCTGGCCGTGGCCCGGACCCGCGACACGACGGGCGTCGCGCTCCTCGACGTCTCGACCGGCGAGTTCTGGGCGGGCGAGGACGCCGGACGCGACGAGGCCACGCTGGGGGCCGCGCTCCTGCGCCGGCCCACCGAGATCCTCCTGCCCGAGGCGGCGCGCGAGGACCAGGCGCTGCGCGGCCGGCTCGGCGCCGCCGGCGCCACGCTGACGTTCTACGACGCCGGCGCGCCGCCGGTCCGCCGCGCGGCGGGCGAGCTCTGCGCCCATTTCCAGGTGGACTCGCTCGACCGGTTCGGCGTCGGGGACCTGACCGCGGGCCTCCAGGCGGCAGCGCTCGCGCTCGCGTACGTGCGCGCCACCCAGGGCGGGGCGCTGGGCCATCTCACGCGCCTGACGAAGCTCACGGCGGCCGACGCGATGGTGCTCGACGCGACGGCGGTGGAGACCCTCGAGCTCCTCGAATCGAGCGGCGGCGACGCGCGGTTGTCGCTGTTCGGCGTTCTCGACGAGACCGCCACGCCGATGGGCGCCCGGCTCCTCAGGCAGTGGCTGCTGCAACCGCTCCTCGATCCCACGGCGATCGCCGCGCGCCAGGACGCTGTCGCGGCGCTGATCGACAACCCCGCCGCCCGCGCGCGGCTGCGCGCGCTGCTCCGCTCGGTGGGGGACCTCGAGCGCCTCACGAGCCGTGCCACGCTCGGCGTGGCCCACGCGAGGGACCTCGTGGGGCTGCGCGGGTGCCTCCGGCCGCTCGCCGAGATCCGCGGCGCCTGCGCGGGGCTCGACGCGGCGCTGCTCGCCGCCGCGCGCGACGAGCTCGGCGACCTCGAGGCGCTGCGGGAGCTCCTCGAGGCGGCGCTCGCCGACGAGCCGCCCGTGACGCTGCACGACGGCGGGCTGATCCGGGCGATCTGGAACGAGGGGCTCGCGGCGATCGTCACCGACGCGCGCGAGGCCCGCGCCTGGATCGCGAGCCTCGAGCAACGCGAGCGGGGGCGGACCGGCATCCCGAGCCTCCGCGTGCGCTTCAATCGCGTCTTCGGCTACGGCATCGAGGTGACGCACGCCCAGGCGCCCCGCGTGCCGCCGGAGTACGTCCGCCGGCAGACGCTGGCGGGGGCCGAGCGCTACGTGACGGCCGAGCTGAAGGAGTATGAGGCCAAGGTGCTCGGCGCCGACGAGCGGCGCCGGCGGCTCGAGTACGAGCTGTTCGACGAGGTTCGCCGGCGCGTCGCGGTGCAGGCACCCGAGCTGCTCGCGACGGCCCGCGCGCTCGCGCGGCTCGACGTGCTCGCCGCGCTCGCGGAGGTCGGGCACACGCGCGGCCACACGCGCCCGGTCGTCGACCGGAGCGACGCTCTCACGATCGTGGACGGCCGCCATCCGGTGCTCGAGGCGCGGGGGGAGGCGCCCGTCACGCCGAACGACGTCACCCTCGATCGCGAGGCGCGCATCGTGATCCTCACGGGTCCGAACATGGCCGGCAAGTCGGTCTACCTCCGGCAGGTGGCCCACCTGGCGATCCTGGCGCAGATGGGAGCCTTCGTGGCCGCGCGCGAGGCGCGGATCGGCGTGCTGGACCGCGTGTTCACGCGGGTCGGCGCCCAGGACAACCTCGCGCGCGGCCAGAGCACGTTCCTTGTCGAGATGGTGGAGACGGCGACGATCCTGAGCAACGTCACGCCGCGGAGCCTCGTGCTGCTCGACGAGGTCGGGCGGGGCACCTCGACCTTCGACGGGCTCGCGATCGCATGGGCGGTCGTCGAGGCGCTTCACGACCGGGGGCGTGGCGCCAAGGTCCTGTTCGCGACGCACTTCCACGAGCTGACGCGTCTGGCCGGCCGCCTGGACGGCGTGAGGAATTTCCACGTCGCGGTCCGCGAGTGGAACGACGAGATCATCTTCCTGCACAAGGTCCAGCCGGGCGGCACCGACCGGAGCTACGGGATCCACGTGGCCCGGCTCGCCGGCCTGCCCGACGCCGTGATCGCCCGCGCTCGGGCGCTGCTTGCCGAGCTCGAAGAGACCGGGCAGACGCAGGCCGACGTGCGGGACGCCGCGCAGCTCGGGCTCTTCGTCCCGCCGGCGCCCGAGCCCATCGCGGCCGAGCTCGCGAGCCTGGACCTGGTACACCTCACGCCGCTCGAGGCGTTGAACCTCCTGCACAAGTGGCAGCAGCGGGCCGTTGCAGCGGCGTCCGCGAGGCCGGCGTGGCGGCGCGAAGCCGCAGGGCGTTCGGCGCCCGAGGCGAGCCTGAGTGAATCCGAGGGTGGTCCGCCGGAGGTGCGTGAGGCGCCGTGACACGCATCCGGCGGCTGCCCGACCACCTGGTCAACAAGATCGCCGCGGGCGAGGTGGTCGAGCGCCCGGCCTCGGCGGTCAAGGAGCTCGTCGAGAACGCGCTCGACGCCGAGGCGCGCGCGATCACGATCGACCTGCGCGACGGCGGCGCGGCGCTGATCCGCGTGGCCGACGACGGCGTCGGGATCACGGCCGCGGAGCTGCCGCTGGCGCTCGAGCGGCACGCGACGTCCAAGCTCGGGCGCGACGAAGACCTGGAGGCGATCGCAACGCTCGGGTTCCGGGGCGAGGCCCTCGCGGCCATCTGCGCGGTCTCACGGTTCACGATCACGAGCCGCGCCCGCGGGGCCCCGGAGGGCATGCGGCTCGCGGGCGAGGGCGGGAAGATCGCCCAGCAGCTGGCGCTGCCCGCGGACCCGGGCACGGCGGTCGAGGTGAGGGACCTCTTCTTCAACACGCCCGCGCGGCTCAAGTTCTTGAAGTCGCCCGCCGCCGAGCTCGCGGCGAGTCTGCGCGCCCTCACCCAGCTCGCGCTGGCGCACCCGGCCGTCCAGCTCCGCGTGACGAACAACGGGCGCCCCGCCCTCACCGCGCCCGAGGCGAAGGACCTCCGCCAGCGCGCGGGCGCGGTGTGGGGCTGGGAGCTGGCCGAGCGGCTCCTCACCGTGGACCGGAGCGAGCACGGCGTCGCGGTTCGGGGCCTGGCGAGCCCGCCCGACCTCACGCGCGGCGGCCGTGACGACCTCGTCCTGATCGTCAACGGGCGGCCCGTGCGCGATCCGGGCCTGGCGCAGGCGACCCTCGACGCCTACCGGCCGCTACTGCCGCGTGACCGGTTCCCCCTCGTCGCGCTCGCGGTCACGCTGGCCGAGGCCGACGTGGACGTGAACGTCCATCCGACCAAGGCCTGGGTCCGGTTCCGGCACCCGCGGCTCGTCTACGAGATGGTCGCCTCGGCCGTCCGGCAGGCGCTCCGGCGTCCGGCGGTCGTCCCGGAGCTCGGCGCCGGCTCGGGCGACGCGGGGGCCACGGCCGCTCGCGAGCCGGGGGCCGTGGCAGAGCAGGCGGCGCTCTTCGGTGACCCGGCGCTCGCGGAGGTACCGGGCCTCTTCGGCCGGGTGCTCGGCCAGGTGCAGGACACGTTCGTCGTCGCCGCCTCGGCAGACGAGGTGTTCTTCCTCGACCAGCACGTCGCCCACGAGCGCGTGATCTTCGAGCGGATCCGCCGCGACCTCACGACCGGCGCCCCCGTGTCCCAGACATTGCTCTTCCCCGAGCCGGCCGAGCTCTCGCCGGCCGGGCGCACGTTGCTCGAGCGCTGGCGGGCACCGCTCGAGCGTCTCGGCTTCGCGTTCGAGGGGTTCGGCGGCGATACGCTGCTGGTCAGCGCCGTGCCGGCTCTCCTGAAGGGTGACGAGCCCAAGCGGCTCCTCCAGGCGGCGGTGGACGAGCTCGGCGGGCCCAAGGCCGGCGAGCCCGCGCTCGACCGCGCGCTCGCGTTCGTGGCGTGCCGCGCGGCGGTGAAGGCGAACATGCCGCTCGGCCGCGAGGAGATGGAGCGGCTGGTGGCCGAACTCGGGACCACCGAGACGCCGTACTTCTGCCCGCACGGCCGCCCGATCGTGAGCCGCGTGTCGCTCGCCGATATCCGTCGTGAATTGCGGCGCACCTGGTAGGTACACTGAACGGGATGAACGGGGGCGGGAAACCCAGGCTGGTGGTGATCGCGGGGCCGACCGGCGTCGGCAAGACGGCCGTGGCGGTGGCGCTCGCCCGGCGGACGCCGATCGAGGTCATCAGCGCCGACTCGCGTCAGGTCTACCGGGGCATGGACGCGGCGACGGGCAAGCCCACGCGCGAGGAGCGCCGGGCCGTCGTCCATCACCTGATCGACGTCGTCGATCCCGACGACCGCTACCAAGCGGCGCGGTTCCGCGCCGACGCGGCGTCGCTGGTGGACGCGATCACCGCGCGCGGCGCGCTGCCCGTCGTCGTCGGCGGCACGGGCCTCTACATCCGCGCGCTCATCCGCGGCCTCGACCCGGCGCCGCCGGCCGATCCGTTCTTCCGGCGCGAGCTGCAGGCCATCGCGCTCAGGGAAGGGCGCGCGGCGCTCCACCGGCGGCTCGCGCGCGCGGCGCCGGGGGTCGCGCGGCGGCTGCATCCAAACGACGAAGTGCGCGTGGTCCGCGCGCTCGAGATCGCGCGGGCGGGCGCGAGCGTCGCCGTCGAGTCCGGCGACTGGTGGCGCGACGCGGGCCTGTACGACGTCCTCTACTTCGGGCTCACCATGGATCGGGCGAGTCTCGCCCAGCGGCTCCGGACACGCGCGTCGGCGTTCGTGGGGGGCGGCCTCCTCGAGGAGGTGCGCGGGCTCCTGGCGCGCGGCTACGACATCGCGCTGCCGTCGCTCTCGTCCATCGGCTACCGCGAGTTCGCGCGCGTAGCCCGCGGGAGCCTCACGCCGGAGGAGGCGCTCCGGCTGATGCAGCGGGACACGGTGCGCTACGCCAGACGGCAGTGGACGTGGCTGCAGCGCGAGCCCGGGCTCGAGTGGATCGACACGGGAGCCGCGGGCGGGATCGAGAGCGTCGCCCGGCGGATCGCGGCGCGGCTCGGAGAGGAGGGCGCGCGCGGATGAAGCGGCGGAACGGCGTGTCCACCGGCAGGGCGGGCCGCGAGCGAGCCGTCATCGCGGCGGTGCGGCTCAAGTCGCGGCGCCGCTCGGAGATCGAGGAGTCGTTGGACGAGCTCACCGCGCTGGTCGAGGCCGCGGGCGCCGTCGTCGTGGACCGCATCGTCCAGGAGCGATCGGCGCCGACGTCGGCGCTCTACTTCGGGGGCGGGAAGATCGCCGAGATCGGGCAGGCCGCGCAGGCCGCGTCGGCGAACCTCTTCGTTTCCGACGACCCGCTGTCACCGATCCAGGAGCGGAACATCTCCAAGGCGCTCGGCATCAAGGTCATCGACCGGACCGCGCTCATCCTCGACATCTTCGCCCAGCGCGCGCGCTCGAGCGAGGGCAAGCTCCAGGTCGAGCTCGCGCAGCTCACGTATCTCCTGCCGCGACTGGTGGGGCAGTGGACCCATCTCGAGCGCCTGGGCGGCGGCATCGGAACCCGGGGTCCCGGCGAGACGCAGCTCGAGTCCGACCGCCGCGTGATCCGGCGGCGCGTCATGCACATCCGGCGCGAACTCGAGCGCGTGCAGGTCCACCGGCGGCTCCAGCGCGCGGGACGGCGGCGCGCAGGCGTGCCCGTCGTCGCGCTCGTCGGGTACACGAACGCGGGGAAGACGACCCTCATGAACCGTCTCACCGGCGCGCAGCTCACGGCTGCCGACCGCCTCTTCGTCACGCTCGATCCGGCGGCGCGCCTCGTCGCCGTGAGCGGCCGCCAGCCGTTCATCCTGACGGACACGGTCGGGTTCATCCGCAAGCTCCCCCACGAGCTCGTCGCGGCGTTCCGCGGGACGCTCGAGGAGCTCGCCGACGCCGACGTGCTGCTGCACGTGGTGGACGCGAGCCATCCGGCGCTCGACGAGCACATGCGGGCCGTGCGCGAGCTCCTCGAGGAGCTCGAGGCCGCCGGCCGGCCAACGGTGCTGGCACTCAACAAGATCGACCGCGTCGACGGCTCCGTCGAGCCGCTGGTCGCGCGACACGGGGGCGTCGCGATCTCCGCCGCCACGGGCGCTGGGATCGAGGAGCTGCTCTCTGCGGTGGACCTGGCGCTCCCGGCGGGCGGCGCGGTGACGCTCCGGATTCCGCACGGCGACGGCGCGGCGCTGGCCCTCTGCTACGAGCGCGGGCGCGTGCTCGCGCGCCGCGACGAGGCCGACGCCGTGCGTATCGATGTGGAGCTGCCGCGGCAGCTCCTGGGCGCGCTCGCGCCGTACCGCGCGGCGGGGTCCGCGGCGGTAGCGCCGGTGGTAGACTGAAGCGCTCGCCATGGGACTCGCGAACTGCCTCACGGTGCTCCGGATTCTGCTGACCCCGGTCTTCGTGTCGCTCCTCGTCTACCGGAAGCCCGGCCCGGCACTCGTCGTCTTTGCGGTCGCGGCGCTCACCGACCTGCTCGACGGCTACATCGCGCGCCGGCGCGCGAGCCAGAGCCGGCTCGGCGCGTTTCTCGACCCGATGGCCGACAAGCTGCTCCTGAGCGCGTCGTTCGTCACGCTCACGTACCTCAAGGCGCTGCCGTTCTGGATCGCCGCCGTCGTGATCAGCCGCGACGTGATCCTGGCGCTCGGCACGGTGCTGATCTACATGCTGGGCGGGCGCGTGCACCCCCGGCCGACGTGGGCGGGCAAGGCGGCGACCTTCTTCCAGATCCTCACCGTGCTGACGGGCCTGCTCGCCCGCTACGTCGAGCCTTCGATCGTCCCCCGCGTCGTGCTCTGGCTCGCCGCGGCGTTCACGGTCGCCTCCGGGCTCCAGTACATCGTCCAGGGCATGCGCTTCCTCGACGCCGCGCCCGGCGAGGAGCGGGAGGAGGTCCGTGAAGACGCCGTGCTCCGCTGAAGGTGTGGGCGTGCGAGCCGCAGGACGTCGCGGGGCTGGGGCCCCGCCGGCCGAGGCGAGCCAAGGTGTCGTCGTTGCGGCGGTGAGCGCGCGGACGCCGGCTGCGGCGGCCGGGCTCGTGGCGGGCGACCGGATCCTCGCGATCAACGGCCAGCGCCTCAGGGACGCGATCGACTTCCAGTTCCACGCGGGTGGGGCGCGGCTTGCCCTCGAGATCGAGCGCGGCGGCGGGGCGCGGCGCCTAATCCTGAGGCGGCACGGGCCTGACCTCGGGCTCGAGCTCGAGCCGCCCCGGGCCGCGGAGATCGCCACCTGCGCCAACAAGTGCGTGTTCTGCTTCATCCACCAGCTACCGAAGGGGATGCGGCGGAGCCTCTACGTGAAGGACGACGACTTCCGCCTGTCGTTCCTCCACGGCAACTACATCACGCTCACCGACCTCGGCGAGGCCGACTTCGAGCGGATCGTCGAGCAGCGGCTGTCGCCCCTCTACATCTCCGTGCACGCGACCGATGCCGAGCTCCGCCACCGGCTGCTCGGGCGCCCGCGCTTCTCGGCCGAGATTCTGCCGCGGCTCGAGCGGCTCGCGAAGGCCGGCATCCGCATGCACGCGCAGATCGTGCTCTGCCCCGGCCTGAACGACGGCCCGCACCTCGAGCGCACGGTGTTCGAGCTGGCCCCGCTCCACCCGCAGGTGGC
The DNA here is from genome assembly GCA_041484965.1 of Methylomirabilia bacterium. Lineage (GTDB taxonomy): Bacteria > Methylomirabilota > Methylomirabilia > Rokubacteriales > CSP1-6 > JBGPIS01. The sequence continues at coordinate 2,024 of JBGPIS010000021.1, read as the reverse complement.
GACGACCGCTGTCGTGCCCGTGGGGCTCACGCGCCACCGGGAACGCCTCCCGGCCCTCCGAGGCCTCACACCGGACGAGGCGCGGGCGCTCGTGGACACGGTCGGCGGCTGGCAGCGGCGCTTCCTCACGGACCTCGGAAGCCGCTTCGCGTTCCTGGCCGACGAGATCTACCTCCTGGCCGATCGCCCGATCCCGCCGGCGGACGCCTACGAGGGCTTTGCGATCGTCGAGGACGGCGTCGGCCTCGTCCGGCGCTTCGAGGACGAGTTCGCCGCGGCCTGCGCTCGCCGGCGTCGGCGCGCGGCCGGTCCGCCCGTCACGCTGGTCACCGGCGAGCTGTTCGCGCCGCGTCTCGAGTCGCTGCTGGCGGCGGCCGGACTCGCGGACCCGGGCGTGAGGATCGCGGCGGTGGCGAACGAGTTCTTCGGGCGGGCGATCGGGGTGGCCGGCCTTCTGACTGGGCGCGACATCCAGCGCCACTTGGCGGCGCTCCCCGACCTCGGGCGCGCGGTCCTGGTGCCCGCGGTCGCGCTGCGCGACGTGGACGGCATCTTCCTCGACGACCTGACACCCGCCGATCTCGCGCGCGACCTCGGCGTGCCCGTCCGCGCGGTCGAGCCCTCCGCCGTGGCGCTCCTCGCGGCCCTGCGCGACGCCTGAGGCGTCGGCCGTGATGTCTGCGCCCGCCGGGATGCCCGTCATCGCGATCGTCGGCCGTCCGAACGTCGGCAAGTCGACGCTCTTCAACCGGCTCGTCGGCCGCCGCCGGGCGCTCGTCCGCGACGTGCCGGGTGTGACGCGCGACCGGCTCTACGCGCAGGTGACGTTCGAGCGCTGGCAGGCGACCGTGATCGACACCGGCGGCTTCGACCCCTCGTCGGTCGAGCCGCTCATCGAGGGCATGCGCCGCCAGATCCTCACGGCGGTCGAGGAGGCCGACCTCGTCCTCTTCGTCGTGGACGCGCGCGCGGGGGTGACGGCGCTCGACCTGGAGATCGCCCGGATCCTCCGGCGTGCCGACCGACCCGTCGTCCTGGCCGCCTGCAAGGTGGAGAGTGCGACGCAGGAGAGCGGGCTCGCCGAGCTTTACAAGCTCGGCTTCGGCGATCCCATCGGCGTGTCCGCCGAGCACGGGCGCGGCGTCTCCGAGCTCCTCGAAGTCCTGCGCGCGCGTCTCCCGGCGTCGCGGACGCCTCCGCCGCACGCGGGAGCGCCGATCCGCGTCGCGGTCATCGGCCGGCCCAACGTCGGCAAGTCGTCGCTCGTGAACGCCATGCTCGGCGCCGAGCGCGTCCTCGTCCACGAGGCGCCGGGCACGACCCGCGACGCCGTGGACACGACGCTCCGCTACGACGGCCGCACCTACGTGCTCGTGGACACGGCCGGCATCCGGCGCAAGGGGCGCGTGCACGAACCCCTCGAGAAGCTCGCGGTCGTGATGGCGCTCCAGAGCCTCGAGCGCTGCGAGGTGGCGTTGGTCATCGTCGATGCCTCGGAGGGCGCCGCGGCGCAGGACGCGCACATCGCGGGCTACGCCGACGAGGCCGGCCGCGCCGCCGTGCTCGTCGTCAACAAGTGGGACCTGGTGCCCCGGGGACTCGTGAGGAAGGCGGAGGTCGTCGAGCAGATCCGCGACCGGCTGCCGTTCCTCGACTACGCGCCCGTCTGCTTCACATCGGCGACGCGCCGGGAGGGGATCCCCGAGCTCTTCGCCACGATCGCCGAGGTCGCCACCGAGTTCCGGCGGCGGCTTGGCGCGGCCGAGGTCACGCAGGCGCTTCGCACCGCCATCGAGCGGCGCCCGGTCTCGGTGGGCGGGCGGCCGCTCATGCTCCAGTCCGCCTCGCAGGTGAGCGCGGCGCCGCCGACGTTCGCGCTCAGAGTGAACCAGCCCGACGGCATCCATTTCTCGTACGAGCGCTATCTGGTGAAGTCTCTCCGCCACGCGTTCGGGCTCGCGGGCACGCCGATCCGCCTGTCGCTGCGGAAGGGGATGCCGACGCGGAAGCGCGCGGGCGGGCGG
>JBGPIS010000020.1:0-14810 GCA_041484965.1 Methylomirabilia bacterium | reverse complement strand
GTAGACGATGACGGCATCGTTACCCAACTTCTTCACGGCAAACGGGATGCCCGCAAACCCCCGGCGGTCGCCGACCGGAATGGACTTGCGATTCAGAGGAGTGCTCATGCGTCACCAACCGCCGACCGCGCGGCCGTGTTCGTGAGGAAGTAGGTGTCGGCCTTGCGGATGACACGGTAGCGGGGCGGGAGGATGACGCCCTCGACCTGCTCGGACTCGATACGAAGAGACGTGAACCCGTACACGTCGAACACGCGCCAGGGGATCGAGGGAATCTCGCCGGGGCTCGGGCCTGACGTGCCGAAGCTCTCTAGGGCGTTCATGTCTATCCTCCAACGACTGCCTGCGCTCGCGCGTCAGGACTTGCATCGTCTTGCTTCACCGCCTCTTGAATCAATTTCAGATGTCGCCCGCCATACTCGATGGCATTCTTCCGTTTCCCGAATATCGCCGCGGTGGTGAGCACGCCGCCGCACGAGCACGTCGCGCCCCACAGCGTTTCCCGACCATAAGATCTATCGAAAGTCTCTTTGAAGGCCGTGATGATGTGACCAACGATGGACTCGGCCTTCACCGCCTTCTTCGCCTTCTTGCCCTTCGGCTTCGGCGGTTCGGGTTTCGATTTGATGGCGGCTCGATACGCTGCGACGTATGCTCGACCGAATAGCTCGGCGTGGAATTTCGCGATTTGCTCCCCGAACTCGCGGACCTGTTTGAACGTCTCGTTCGTCTCGAAAAACTCGGGCGGGATTGGACGCCGCGACAACCGCTTGGTGCGGTAGTCGAGCATTTTTTGGTAGGACTGGAAAAAGTAGTTCGTCTGATAGTTGTTAGCGATATGACTCTCTGCCTCATTGACCAGCGTGACGACGTGCAGCGTCTTCGGCGATAGGTCCTGTTGTACGGCCTGCCTGCCCTGTGGTGTGGCGAGCGCCTGTTCCGCTGCCTTGGCGGTTTTCAAATCCGACACCGTGTCGAATTTGGCTCCGGCAATCCGCATGAACCGCTGCGCCTTACGCTCGGGGATACCGCACCGCTTGAGCGCCGGGAGCCACTCGCCGTGGTCTATCTCAGACTTCATCTGGATCAGGAGCGTGCCGAGTTCGCGGGCGAATTCGAGGCTCGTTTGGTTGGCTTTGCGGGAGGCTTCGACAGCGTTTTCCCAGTCGATGTACGCCGCCTGGACTGCGAACTCTAGCTCAGACTGCTCGGGCGGGGAATTTCCGGATTCTTGGTGCGTGTCTCTCGCTTCCATTCGTCTCTCCTACTCCGAACCGGCGCCGCCCGGTTACCTCTGTCGGGCGTCTTACCGTGGTTTGTCCCCCTACCTATTATGACAGGAAGCGCGTTTTTCTACTCCGAGCCCGGCCGAGGAAAGTTACCGGCAAAGCCTGCCGGAGATTTTACGTGGCGCGGGCTGGCGAGCGTCATCCTAAGAGGCTCGTCAGTTCAGCCAATCGAAGTCCGTGCCTCTGACGACTTTGAGCCAAGGCATGGTATGCCTGATTGAAAATACCCTTTGCCGTGACATTGTACCGGGCATCACGGCAGGCTTTACTAGCCCGGCCTTTCTCTGATTTCTCGTATCGGGCCTGCCGAGCCCGACCATTCTCTGAGTGATCGTACCGGGCGTCAGAAATCCGTTTGCACAGGAGACACCGCCCACTCGGGTGGCCCGCTCGTATACCGGTTGTCGTCTCCGGTGTTCTGGCATGGCCGCACGTCGCCCAGATACGTGAACGGCTCACGACGCCAGCCCCGCGGCGCGGAGCGCGTTCAATACGCCAACTCGCCCACAGGTGCGCCGAGCGTCAAGGTACTGTTCGAGTTCGCGGCGGGAAATGAGAATTTTGCGCCCGACGCGCCGACAGGGGAGCGCGTCCAGGGTGTCGCGGGCGAGCATTGCCCGGATGGTGCGGACGGACAGCGAAGAGTATTTCGCAGCCGCGGCGACGCTGAAATAGCCCGGTTCGGTTAGATGGTCCACAAATATTATGACAGGAATTTGGGAGCGCCAGCCCGAGTTGAACCGCTGATTTCCCGTCGCGCGGGGCCGCGTCGATGATCCAAAACGGGTACAGCGTGCACGTCTGTGCACGTCCGTGCATTTTCGGAAGGTGAGTGCTGACGCTAACTTCGCGTCAGTGCGGAGGAATCGTTCGCGTCGAGAAGTTCCAGTCGAGGACCGTCCACTCCATCCTGCCGCAGCCCCGCTTCAGGCTGATCTTCGCGAGCTCGCGAAGCAGCGTCGTACCGGCGCCGTTCCCCCGCTCCTCGGGCAGGACGAAGAGGTCCTCCAGGTAGAGCGTCGGCCGCCCGAGGAACGTGGAATACGTGAAGTAATAGAGCGCGAAGCCGACGGGCGCGCGCCCGCGCCGGCAGATCAGCGTCTCGAAGTACGGGCGCCGCCCGAAGCCGTGGCGGCGAATCCGCGCGGGCGTGGCCACCATCCGGTGGGCCAGCCGCTCGTACTCGGCGAGGCCGCGGATCAGCGCGAGGATCGTCGGGACGTCGCGCCGCGTGGCGCGGCCGACGCGGAGCGCGCGCGTCGGGATCGCTATGCCCCTGCCATCTCGAGGAGCATCTCCGTATAGCAGCGCGCGCCCTGACGGATGTTCTCGAGCGACAGCCGCTCGTCGTTGCCGTGCACCCGGGCCAAGTCGCTCATGTCGAGGATGAACGGGCTCCAGCCGTAGCCGTGGAGCCCGCAGCGGCGGAAGACCCAGTTGTCGGTAAACGCGACGAGGATCTCGGGCGCGACGACGGCGCCGGGCGCCCGGCGCCGGAGCGCGTTGGCCAGCGACTTGTAGAGCGCGGTGTCGGGCGGCGACAGGTTCGGAATCTTGGGCGTCCGGGTGATCTCGATCTCCACATCGTCGGCGGCGATGACGCCCTTGATCCACGTGACGATCTCCTGCGGGTCGTCGCCCGCGAGCATCCGGCAGTCCACGACGGCCCAGGCCTCGGGCGGGATCACGTTGCTCTTCTCGCTTCCGTGGAGCATCGTCACCGCGAACGTCGTGCGCACCATCGCCGCGTGGAGCCGGTTGGCGAGGAAGCGTTCGCGGAACACGGGATCCTTCAGCGAGCGCGGCAGGTCGTCGTAGCCCTCGCCCTGGTCCTCGGGCAGCACGCTCTTGAGCCGCGCGAAGTACTCCTGGACCTCGGGGAGGATGCGGAGCTGCCGCTCGGCCTTGAGGAGCCGGTCCAGCGCCCGGACGAGCTTGTGGGGCGCCGTGTCCGGCCACGGCATCGAGCCGTGTCCGGGCGCGCTCCGGGCGCGGATGCAGAGCCCGAGCCCCGTCTTCTCCGAGATGACGATGGAGCCGAACGGGGCCGTGAAGTGCGGGCCCGCCTGGATCGCGCCGAGCTCGGAGATCGAGTACTCGGCGCCGGCGAGCCAGTGGGGGTGCTGGTCGGCGATGAACTGCGCGCCGAACTCGCTCCCGGCCTCCTCGTCGGCCGTCGCCATGAAGATGAGATCGCGCTTGAGCGGCGTGCCTGCTCGCTTCAGCGCGAGCAGCACCGCCAGATGCAGGATGCCCGTGGACTTCATGTCGAGCGCGCCGCGCCCGTAGAGGTAGCCGTCCTGGATCACGCCGCCGAACGGGTCCACCGTCCAGTAGCGCCGGTCGGCGTAGACGACGTCGATGTGGTGGTGCAGCACGATCCCCGGGAGCGAGCCGTCGCCCTTGAGCCGCGCCACCAGATTCGCGCGGCCGGGCGCGGACTCCACGGTCTCGCTCTTGATCCCGTCGCGCTCCAGGATCTCCGCGAGGAACTTCGCCCCCGCGATCTCGTTCCCCGGCGGGTTGGTCGTGTCGATCATGAGATAGCGGCGGAGGATGTCCACCGTCTCTTCGCCGAGCGCCGTCCAGTCCATCGTCGGGTCTCCCCTCACTCGATCACCTGGTCCGCCCGGAGCAGCAGGGACGGCGGGAAGGTCAGCCCGAGCGCCTTCGCCGTTCTCAGATTGAGCACGAGATAGTAACGCGTCGGCTGCTCCACGGGTAGCTCCCCGGGTTTCGTTCCCTTCAGGATCTTGTCGACGAAATACGCGGCCCGTGGGAACAAGTCAGCGAAGCTCGGCCCGTACGACATGAGCCCGCCCTCGGTCACGGACGGGATGGACTCGTACATCGCCGGGATCCGGTGCGCGGCGGCGTAGTCGATCACGCGCTTGCGGTTGAGCGTAGTGAGCGTATCCGTCACCAGGAAGAGCGCGTCGGGGCGCTCGCGGTTCATCGCGGCAAACGCCGCCTCGAAGTCGTTCGGCTCCCGGACGCCGAGAGGCTGGACGGTGACCCTCAGCGTGCGAGACGCCGCTTCGATGTCCTGGTAGCGGAACGTCATCGCGCGATCGGCGGAGTTCCACAGCACGGCGACGCGCGAGGCCCTGGGCGCCGCCTCTTTCAGGAGCTCGAGCCGTTTGGCCGACAGCTCGACCGCCAGATCGCTCACGCCGGTCACATTCCCGCCCGGGCGCGCCAGGCTCGTGACGAGCCCCAGCCGCACCGGATCGCCGGCGAACGTGATGACGACCGGGATGCCTGCCGTCGCCTGCTTCGCCGCCTCGGCCGAGGGTCCGCCGGCGGTGACGATCACGTCCACCTTCGCGCGCACCAGCTCGGCCGCGAGCTCGGGAAGCCGCTCGATCTTGCCGCCGGCGTACCGGTACTCGAACACCGTGTTCTGCCCCACGACGTAACCGAGATCGGCGAGCGCCTTGCGCAAGGGCGAGCGCTCGAGGTCGGCATCCGAGGGGCGGACCGTCCCGGAGAGAAACCCGATTCGATACACCTTCCCCGGCTGGGCGCCGGCCCCGCACGGCGCCCACAGCAGCCCGAAAGCCAACGCGACGATCAGCGCACGGAGTCTCCTCGATGTCCTCAGGGTCGGCATCTTTTCCATCCTCGTCGGGAGTCTATCACTCCGTCAGACAGCGCTCGTTCATCGCAGACGCGGCATGAACCCCTTCACCGGGGCGTACTGGTCCGGCCACGGCAGCTCGTAGCCCTGCTCGTAGGCGGCGTGACGCGTCCAGTAGGGGTCGTAGAGGTGCGCGCGCGCCAGCACGCAGAGGTCGGCGCGGCCCGCGGCGATGATCGAGTTCACGTCGGCCCAGGACGCGATGTTGCCGACGGTCATCGTCGGGATTCCCGCCTCGTGGCGCACGCGGTCCGCGAACGGCGTCTGGAAGAGCCGGCCGTAGACGGGCTTCTGCTCGGGCACCGTCTGACCGGCAGAGACGTCCACGATGTCGCAGCCGCGCGCCCCGAGCATCCGCGCGAGCTCCACCGCGCCGTCGGCGGTCATGCCGCCCTCGGCCCAGTCGGTCGCCGAGATCCTCACCGACATCGGCTTCTGCGCCGGCCACGCCGCCCGCACCGCGTCGAACACCTCCAGCGGGTAGCGCGCGCGGCCGGCGAGTGGCCCGCCGTACGCGTCGGTCCGCGTGTTCGTGAGCGGCGAGAGGAAGCTCGCGAGGAGATACCCGTGGGCAAAGTGGAGCTCGACGAGGTCGAAGCCCGCCTCGTCCGCCATACGCGTCGCGCGCGCGAAGTCGTCTCTCACCTCGTCCATGTCGTGCCGGTCCATCGCCTTCGGTACCTGGCTGTACGGAAAGTACGGGATCGCGGACGCGGCGATGATCGCCCAGTTGCCCGACTCGAGCGGCTCGTCGATCCCCTCCCAGAGGCGCCGGGTCGAGCCCTTGCGCCCGGCGTGGGCGAGCTGGATGCCGATCTTCGCCGGGCTCGACGCGTGGACGAAGTCCACGATGCGCTTCCACGCGGCCACGTGCTCGGGCTTGTACATCCCCGTGCAGCCCGGGCTGATGCGCGCCGCGCGGCTCACGTCGGTCATTTCGGTCATCACGAGCCCGGCGCCGCCGATCGCGCGGCTCCCCAGGTGGACGAGGTGCCAGTCGTTCGGCGTGCCGTCCTCGGCCGAGTACTGGCACATGGGCGAGACGACGACGCGGTTGGCGAGCACCAGCTCGCGCAGCCGGAAGGGCGTGAACATGGGCGGCGGCGCGGGGGTCCCAGGGACGGCGACGCGGCTCTGCCGCTCGGCCTGCGAGGCAACCCAGCGGTCCACTTTTGCGACGAAGCCGGGGTCGCGGACTCTCAGATTATCGTGGGTGACGCGGAGGCTCCGGGTGAGCAGGCTCATCGCAAACTGGATCGGCTCGAGCCGCCCATGATAGCGCTCCGTCTGCTCGAACCACTCGAGGCTCACCTGCGCCGCGCGCTGCAGCGCCTCGACCTGCGGCCGCCGCTCCTCCTCGTAGGCGACGAGCGCCTTCACGACCTCCCCGTGGCGCTGGAGCGCCTGCGCGAGCACGATCGCGTCCTCCATGGCGAGCTTCGTCCCGGAGCCGATCGAGAAGTGCGCGGTGTGCGCGGCGTCGCCGACGAGGACGACGTTCCCGTGGTGCCAGCAGCCGTTCTTCACCGTCGGGAAGCTGCGCCAGAGCGAGCGGTTCTTGAGGAGCCGGTGGCCTTGCAGCTCCCTGGCGAAGAGGCGCTCGACAAAGGCAAGCGTCTGGTCCTCGTCGGCCCGGTCCAGGCCCGCGCGCCGCCACGCGGCGTCCGTCGTCTCGAGGATGAACGTGGACATGGACTGGTTATAGCGGTAGGCGTGGACGCGCCAGAGCCCGTGCTCGCTCTCCTTGAAGATGAAGGTAAAGGCCGGGTACGGGAACGTGGTGCCGAGCCAGACGAACTTGTTCGGCCGCCAGTCGAGCTGCGGCTGGAAGTGTAGGGCGTCGCGGCTCCGGACGACGCTGTTGACGCCGTCGGCGGCGAGGATCAGGTCGGCGTCGCCGTAGGCGGCGAGGTCGCTCGCCTCCTTCTGGAACTCGAGCCTCACGCCGAGCCCGGCGCAGCGGCGCTGGAGGATGTCGAGCAGGAGCTGCCGCGACATCCCGGAGAAGCCGTGGCCCGTCGAGGTGAGCACCTCGCCGCGGTAATGGATGTCGATGTCGTCCCAGTGGGCGAAGTTGCGGGTGATCTCCTCGTACGTCTCGCGGTCGGCCTCGGCGAAGTTCTCGAGCGTCGCGTCCGAGAACACCACGCCGAACCCAAACGTGTCGTCGGCCCGGTTGCGCTCGACGACGGTGACGTCGTGGGCGGGGTCCGCCTTCTTCATGAGCAGGGCGAAGTAGAGCCCCGCCGGTCCCCCGCCGATGCTGACGATCTTCACGTGGGTATTTTAGGCTAGAATCTCCCTCGGGTTCTCGAGCAACTCGGCGCCGTCACCCCACACGAGGAGGTCTCGCATGAAGCTCCGCAAACTCGCGGTCGCCCTCGTGCTCCTCGCGACCCTTGGTGTCGCCGGGACCTCGGCCCAGGACAAGGTCGGCACGGTACGTTTCCCGACCTCGTGCAGCGCCGCGGCCCAGCCGGACTTCGAGCGCGCGGTCGCCATGCTCCATTCGTTCTGGTTCTCCGCGTCCACGAGCGCGTTCACGGCCGTGGCGCAGCAGGATCCCGGCTGCGCGATGGCCCACTGGGGTGTCGCGATGAACCTGCTCGGCAATCCGTTCGCCTGGCCGCCCTCGCCCAAGGGACTGGCCAACGGATGGGCGGCCGTCGAGCGGGCGAAGGCCGCGGGCGCCAAGACGCAGCGCGAGCGCGATTACATCGCCGCGATCGAGGGGTTCTACAAGGACGCGGACAAGGTGGACCACCGCACGCGGGCGCTCGCCTATCGGCAGGCGATGGAGGAGCTCGCCGCGCGCTACCCGGAGGACCGGGAGGCCGTGGTGTTTTACGCCCTCGCACTCGACGCGACCGCGGTCCCGACGGACAAGACGTACGCCGATCAGCTCAAGGCCGCGGCGATCCTCGAGAAGGCCTTCGCCGTCGAGCCGCAGCATCCCGGCGTCGCGCACTATCTCATCCACAGCTACGACTACCCGCCGATCGCGGACAAAGGCCTCACCGCCGCGCGCCGCTATGCGGGGATCGCGCCCGCGGCGCCACACGCCCTCCACATGCCGTCCCACATCTTCACGCGGCGCGGGTACTGGCAGGAGTCCATCGACGCGAACCGCGTCTCCGCGGCCGCAGGCGGGAACCATTTCGACCAGCTCCACGCCCTCGACTACCTAGCCTACGCGCACCTCCAGATGGGGCAGGACGCCGCCGCCAAGCGCGTGGTGGACCAGGTCAACGAGATTCCCAAGGTCAACGTCGAGCACTTCGTGACGGGCTTCGCGCTCGCGACGATCCCGTCGCGCTACGTCCTGGAGCGCGGCCGTTGGACGGACGCGGCGAGGCTCGAGCTCTTCGGTAAGGAGTTCCCGTGGGGCCGATTCCCGCAGTCGGAGGCGCAGCTCGTGTTCGCGCGCGCCCTCGGTGCCGCGCGGAGCGGCGACGCGGCGGCCGCCCGTCGTGACATTGACCGCCTCGGTGCGCTCCGCGACGCCCTCGCCGCGGCGAAGCAGGCCTACGGGGTCGAGCAGGTCGAGATCCAGCGCCAGGTGGCGTCCGCCTGGACGGCGCGCGCCGAAGGGCGAAAGGACGAGGCCCTGGGACTCCTGCGCGTCGCCGCCGAGCGCGAGGGGGCGACGGAGAAGCATCCCGTGACGCCGGGCCCGCTCTCCCCCGCGCGTGAGCTTCTGGCCGAGATGCTCCTCGAATCGAACGAGCCCGCGCAGGCGCTGCGGGAGTTCGAATCGTCCATGCGCGTCGAGCCGAACCGCTTCAGGGGGCTCTACGGCGCCGCGCGCGCGGCCGAGCTCGCGGGCGACCGCACCTTGGCGCGGACCTACTACTCGCAGCTCCTGGCGCTCGGCGAGAAGGCCGACGGGGAGCGGCCCGAGCTCAAGCAGGCAAAGGCGTACCTCGGCAGGTAACCCTCAACCCCAAGGAGGCCGATCATGGCGAAAGTGCTCAAGTGCGGCGACGTGGTGCCGGGCTGTAGCTTCGTGGCCGAGGGCAAGGACGTGGGCGAAGTGATGCAAAAGGGCGCGGCGCACGCCAAGACCGCGCATGGGATGACCACGATCCCGCCCGACGTGATGACGAAGGTGCAGGCGGCCATCAAGGACAAGTAGGCGCGATGGCGGCAACGGTCTTCCGCGGCTACGACCAGGCGGCGCTCGACGCCGAGTACAACAACCGCCAGAAGGTCAAGGACGCGGCGAACTGGCTCGCGCGCTACGCGCGCGAAAGCGAGCAGGCGCGCGCCGAGCTCCGTTGCCGGCTCGACGTGGCGTACGGGCCGAGCCCGGGGGAACGGCTCGACATCTTCCCCGCCCCGGGCTCGGCGCCGGCGCCGGTGCACGTCTTCATCCACGGCGGCTACTGGCACCGGCTCGACAAGGCCGACTTCAGCTTCGTGGCGCGGGGCCTCCTGCCCGCGGGCGCCGCGGTCGTGGTCATCAACTACGCGCTCATCCCGACGGTGGACATGGACACGCTGGTCGGCCAGTGCCGCGCGTCGATCGGCTGGGTGTACCGGAACGCCGCCTCGTTCGGCGGCGACCCGACACGCATCGCCATCTCGGGGCACTCGGCGGGCGGCCACCTGGTCGCGATGCTCATGTCCACCGACTGGACGGTCCTCGACGGGCTGCCGGCCGACGTCGTCAAGGCGGGGCTCGGGCTCAGCGGGCTCTACGACCTCGAGCCGATCCGCCTCTGCTACCTGAACGAGATCCTCAAGCTCTCCCCCGACGCGGCGCGTCGCAACGGTCCCATTCTCCACCCGCCGGCGCGCTCGGCCCCGCTCCTGCTCGCCGTCGGCGGACTCGAGGGCCCGGAGTATCACCGCCAGAGCCACGCCCTCGCCGACGTCTGGGCGAGCCGCCCGCTCCGCTGCGAGGTGCTCGACCTCCCCGGCCAGGATCACTTCTCGATCGTGGCCGAGCTCCTGGACCCGAAGAGCGTGCTCAGCCGGCTGCTCGCGAAGCAGCTGGGGCTCGCCTGAAGCGCGCGAGCAGGAACCGCAGCGCGATCTCGAGCCGTCGCCGCCTGAAGTCCTCTTCGCCGAGCGCGACGCGCGCGAAGAGCCGGCGCAGCGTCGGGTCCGCGGCGGCGGCACGGATGATCGCGTCGGCGAGCCGGGGATGGGCGAAGAGCCGCCGCTGGATCCTGAGCGAGTCCGCCAGCTCCCGCCCGATCTCCCGCCGCCAGCGCGTCGCGTACGGCGCCAGCGCCGCCGCCCCACAGTCGCCCGCCGCGATCGCCTCGGCGGCCGTGTCACCCGCGAGCCGGCCCGTCACCATCGCGTAGTAGATCCCCTCGCCCGTGTAGCAGTTCACGAAGCCACCGGCGTCACCGCAGACGAGCGCGCGGTCGGCGTGCGTGCGCGCGAGGGGGCCGCCGAGCGGCAGCCGGTAGGCCTTGAAGTTCTCCGGATTCGAGCGCCCGCGGACGACGCCTCGCGCGCGCGCTTCCTCGAGGAAGCGCGCGTGGTGCTCGTACGGCGCGCCGGCGAGCTTCTCCTTGAAGAAGGAGAGGAGGAAGCCCACGCCCGCGTCCACGTGGCCGCGCTTGGGAAAGACGTAGGCGTAGCCGGGATAGCCCTTGTAGCCATAGGCGACGTATATCGTGTCGGGATCGGCGACCGAGAGCTCCGCGAGGTCGGTCTCCTCCATCGTGTCGAGCGCGAGCGTCGCGTCGGAGAATCCCTCGCCGAGCCCCACCTGGCGGGTGACGACGCTGTTGACGCCGTCGGCGCCGATCACGAGCTGCGCTCCGAAGGCGCGGCCGTCGATCGAGCGGACCGCGACGCCGGCCGGCGAGCGCGCGATCTCGGTGACGCGCACGCCCTCGACCACCTCGGCGCCGGCGGCACGCGCCCGCTCGAGCAGCGCCGCGTCGAACTCGGTGCGGCGGAGCGTGAGATAGAAGGGCGCGTCGGACTCGGCGAGCACCGACGCGCCCGACGGGCTCTCCATGAGGACGCGGCGGATCTCGTGGATCGCGACGGTCGCCCGGAGATAGTCGGCGAGCTCGGGAAACCGCTTGTAGACGCCGTAGCGGATGCCGCCGCCGCAGGGCTTGTCGCGCGGGAACCGCTTCCGGTCGAGGAGCAGCGTCCGGACGCCCCGCGTCGCGAGCGTCAGCGCCGCCATCGAGCCCGCGGGACCGCCGCCGACGACGATCACGTCCGCGGCCGGCCTCACGCCCGGCTCCCGCGCCGCCAGCCGCGCCACGCCAGCGCCGCCGCGGCCGCCTGACTCGCGACGAGCCCGAGTACCCAGACGGCCGACGTGGCGCCGCTCCTGAAGCCCCCGGTGAGAACCGCCGCCCCGTGGTCCAGCACGGCGACCACGGTCCAGATCGCGCTCGTCCCGAACGCGATGACCCAGCCCGCGCGCCGGTCCCGGGCGAGCAGCACCAGGCCGAGCCCCTGCACCGCCAGATAGCCGCCCAGCAGGAACGCGCCCGCCGGCGTCGAGAGGCCCGCCCGCTGGGCGATCCCCTCGGCGAAGTCCTCGAGCACGTGCGGCAGGATGAATGGCAGGCCGGCCAGCGACGCGGCGATCGTCCACCCGTGGAGGCGCATCGACAGACATTATAGAATCGGTCGGGATGCCGGAGTTCCTCCCGTTTGTCCGCCGCTGGTTCGACGCGACCTTCGCCGAGGCGACGCGCCCGCAGCGAGAGGGCTGGGAGGCGATCGCGTCCGGCCGGGACACGCTCCTCGTCGCGCCGACGGGCTCGGGCAAGACGCTCGCGGCCTTCCTCTGGGCGCTCGACCACCTCCACCGCCTGGGGCTCGAGCGGCGGCTCGAGGACCGCGTGTACGTCGTCTACGTCTCGCCGCTCCGCGCGCTCAACAACGACATCGAGAAGAACCTGCGCGCCCCCCTCGCCGGGATCCGCGCCGCCGCGGCCGACGACGGGCTCAAGCTGCCCGAAGTCCGCGTCGCGGTGCGCACGGGCGACACGCTCGCGGCCGCGCGGCAGGCGATGACGCGCCGGCCACCCCACATCCTGATCACCACGCCGGAGTCGCTCTATCTCCTGCTGACCAGCGAGCGCTTCAGGCCGGCGCTCGCGCACGTCCGCACGGTCATCGTCGACGAGGTCCACGCGCTCATGGGCGGCAAGCGCGGCGCGCACCTGGCGCTCTCGCTCGAGCGTCTGCAGGCGCTGGTGGAGGCGCGCGAGCCCGGCGCCCGGCCGCAGCGGATCGGCTGCTCGGCGACGGTGAGCCCCGTCGAGACCGCACTCGAGTTCCTGACGGGCGCCACCGCGCGCGATCCCGTCGCGGTGGACGCCGGCTTCAGCCGCGATCTCGATCTCCAGGTGCTCACGCCCGTGGACGACTTCCTCACGGCCTCGAGCGAGACGATCTGGGACGCGACGCTCCAGCAGATCGCCGACCTCGTCCGTGCCCACCGGACGACGCTCGTCTTCTGCCAGAGCCGGAGATCGGCCGAGCGCCTCGCGCGCGACCTCAACGACCGGATCGACGACGGCCGGGTGGCCGCCCACCATGGCTCGCTCTCGCGCCGGGCGCGGCTCGAGGCCGAGAACCGCCTGAAGGACGGCGAGCTGACGGCGCTCGTCGCCACCTCCTCGCTCGAGCTCGGGATCGACGTGGGCGTCATCGACCTCGTCGTCCAGCTCCAGTCGCCGCGTAACATCGCGGCGGCGCTCCAGCGCGTCGGCCGGGCGGGCCACCTGCTCTCACGCGTCTCGAAAGGCCGGATCGTCGTCACCAAGGGCGAGGAGCTTCTCGAGGCGGCGGCCGTCGTCCGGTCCATCGGGGCACGGCAGCTCGACCGCATCGTGATGCCCGAGGCGCCGCTCGACGTGCTGGCCCAGCAGATCGTCGCCGCCGTCGCCGCCGAGTCCCTGGCGCTCGACACGCTCCACGCGCGCTTCAGGAACGCGGCGCCGTACCGCAGCCTCTCGCGCGAGGACTTCGTCGCCGTCGTGCAGGCACTCGCCGAGCCCCTGCCGGCCGAGGTCAAGGGCGCCGCGCCGCGGCTCCTCTGGGACCGCGTCAACGACCGTCTCCACGCGCGCCGCGGCAGTCGGTTCCTCGCGCTGACGTCCGGCGGCACCATCCCCGACGCCGGGCTCTTCGACGTCTTCGTCGCCGACACGGACCTCAAGGTGGGCACGCTCGACGAGGAGTTCGTGACCGAGAGCCTTCCCGGCGACGTCTTCCTCCTCGGCTCGCACGCCTGGAAGATCCTCACGGTGCGCGGCGGCCGCGTGCTGGTCGAGGACGCGCAGGGCATGTCGCCGACGATCCCGTTCTGGAAGGGCGAGCACCCGTCGCGCTCGTGGGAGCTCGGGCTCGCCGTGGGCCGCCTGCGCCGCGACGCCGCCGACCGTCTCGACGCGCCCGGCTTCGGCGAGTGGGCGCAGCGCGAGTGCGGGCTCGACGCGCGCGGGGCGTCGGCCCTGCGCCACTGGCTCGTGAAGGCGGGCGAGGTCCTCGACGGCGTCCCCGACGACCAGGGGGTGGTGGTCGAGTGCTTCCCCGACGAGATGGGCGGCCGCCACGCGATGATCCACTCGGTCTTCGGCATGCGCGTGAACGGGGCCTGGGGCATGGCGCTCCGCGAGAAGATCCGCCGCGTCTTCGGTCGGGAGGTCGAGGCGAGCCACGTGGACGACGGGATCCTCCTCTCGTTCGCGCCGGGGCAGATGCCGCCGGCGCCCGAGCGGCTGGTGAGGCTCGTCGCCCCGGAGGAGGTGGACGCGCTCCTCGGCCGGGCGCTCATCGGCTCCCCGCTCTTCACCACGCGCTTCCGGCACGCCGCCGTGCGCGCGCTCTTCATCCCCCGGATGTCGCAGGGCCGGCGCACGCCCGCGTACCTCCAGCGGCTCAAGGCCGACGCGCTCATGGAGGCGGTCGGCGGCCAGGCGGAGTTCCCGATCGTGGCCGAGACCCTGCGGGAATGCTTCAACGAGGCGCTCGACGTGCCGCGGCTCAAGCGCCTGCTCGAGCGGATCCACGACGGCGAGCTCTGGACACGGCACGTGGACACGCCGCTCCCCTCGCCCTTCGTCTACCCGCTCCTGCTCGCCTGGGACTGGGCGTACCTCGACGCCGGCCACGCGGAGGAGCGGCGGAGCGACGCCGTCGTCATGAAGAAGGCGTGGAGCGTCACGGCCGGACCGCTCCAGCCCGAGCTCACCGCGGCCGTCGAAGCCGAGCTCCAGAAGACCGCGCCCGAGCGGCGCGCCCGCGACGCGAACGAGCTGGCGGCGATCCTCGACGACGTGGGCGACCTCAGCGACGACGAGATCGCCGCCCGGTCACGGGGCGACGCGGGCGCGCTGATCGCCGCACTCCGCGATGAGGCGCGGATCGTTGCGCTCGACTTCGCGAGTGGACGGCGCGCGTGGGTCCCGGCGATCGAGGCGCCGCTCTACCGGTCGCTCGCGACCGACGAGGGCCTCGAGCGCGTCGCGCTGCGGCTCCTCCGGACGCGCGGCCCCGTGACGCCCGCCTGGCTCGCCGAGCGCTACGGCCTCGCCGCGGCCGACGCGACGCGCGTCCTCGAGGGCCTCGCGGCGCGGGGCCTCGTGCGCCAGGGCGCGTTCCTCGCCGGCGCGCCGTCGCCCCAGTACGTCCACGTGGCGGTCCTCGAGGAGATCCAGCGGCGCCAGGTGCACGCGCGGCGCGTTCCGCGCGCCGTCGCCACGGCCGAGCGCTTCTCGGCGTTCCTCCTGCGGCGCCACCACCTCCACCCCGATCACCGGCTCGCCGGGCCGCCCGGCGTCCTCGCCGCGCTCGAGCGGCTCCAGGGCGAGGACTTCCCCGTGCGCGTCTGGGAGCAGGAGCTCCTGCCGGCGCGCGTGGACGGCTACGAGCGGGGGTGGCTC
>JBGPIS010000019.1:0-15360 GCA_041484965.1 Methylomirabilia bacterium | reverse complement strand
CGGCTCATCTCGGGCCTCGCGGAGAAGCACAAGCTCTCGCCGCGCCCGATCATCGTCGTGAATAAGGCGGGCGGCGCCGGCGCCGAGGGTTTCCTCGAGGTCAAAGCCCGGACGGGGGACGCCCGCGACCACACCATGATCATCACGCTCTCGAACCTCTTCACCACACCGCTCCACACCGGGATCCCGTTCAACTGGCGCGACCTGACACCGATCGCCCGCATGGCGCTCGACCAGTTCATCCTCTGGGTGAACGCCGAGACGTCGTACAAAACAGCGAAGGAATACGTCGCCGCCGTGAAGGCGAAGCCCACGACGATGAAGATGGGGGGGACCGGCGCGGCGCAGGAGGACCAGATCCTCACGATCCAGCTCGAGCAGGCGCTCGGCCTCAAGTTCATCTACGTGCCGTTCAAGGGCGGCGGCGAGGTGTGCGTGAACCTGGTCGGCAAGCACGTGGACTCGACGGTGAACAACCCCATCGAGTGCGCGAGCCACTGGAAGGCCGGGCGCGTCAGGCCGCTCGCCGTGTTCGACACCGCGCGCATCCCCGTGGCCGAGTGGAAGGAGATCCCGACGGTCAAGGAGGCGCTGGGAGTGGACGTGCACTACCTGATGCTCCGCGGACTCTTCGGGCCGCCGAACATGCCGAAGGACGTGCTGGACTGGTACGTCGCGTTCCTCAAGAAGGTCTACGACACGTCCGAGTTCCAGAAGTACCTCGGCGAGGGCGCGCTGAAGCCGGCGTTCGTGACGGGCACCGAGTACGTCAAGTGGGTGGAGGAAAACGAGCAGCTCCACAAGGAGCTCATGGCGAAGGGCGGCCTCCTCAAGCAATAGATGCGCGCCGCGGACCTCGTCACCGCGTCGTTCCTGATGCTGCTGGGCGGCGTCGTCGTCTTCGACGCCGTCCGGATCGGCATCGGCTGGGGTACCGATGGGCCGAAGAGTGGATTCTTTCCGTTCTGGCTCGGTGTCCTCATGATCGCCGCCTGCGCCGTGATCCTGATCCAGGCGGCGCGCCGGACGCGCGGCAAGGCATTCGTCACGCGCCGGCAGCTCGGCCCGGTGCTCAAGGTGTTCTGCCCGGCGGTGGCGCTCGTCATCGCCACGCAGTGGCTCGGGCTCTACGTGGCGGCGGCGCTCTACACCGGGTTCTACATGCGCTGGATCGGGCGCCACTCCTGGCTCGCCGTGCTCGCCGTCGCCATCCTGTTCCCGCTGGCGACGTTCTTCACCTTCGAGAAGTGGTTCCTGGTGCCGATGCCCAAGGGCCCGCTCGAGGCCTGGCTGGGTCAGTAGGCCATGGGGATCGAGAACCTCGTCCTCGGCTTCCACATCGCGATCACCCCGTACAACCTCTTCGTCGCGGTCGTCGGTATCACCCTCGGCACGATCATCGGCGTGCTGCCGGGCCTCGGGGGCGCCAACGGCGTGGCGATCCTCCTGCCGCTGACGTTCACCATGCCGCCCACCTCGGCGATCATCTTGTTGACGTCGCTTTACTGGGGGGCCCTGTTCGGGGGGGCGATCACGTCGATCCTGTTCAACATCCCGGGCGAACCCTGGTCGGTCGCGACGACCTTCGACGGCTACCCACTGGCCCGCCAGGGGAAGGGTGGGCAGGCCCTCACGGCGGCGTTCACCTCCTCCTTCGTGGGCGCGTTCTTCTCGATCGTCCTGATCACCTTCTTCGCGCCCGTCCTGGCGGAGATCGCGCTCAAGTTCGGGCCGCCCGAGTTCTTCGCGATCCAGCTCCTGACCTTCTCGAGCTTCATCGGGCTCGGCGGCGGCAACCCGCTCAAGTCGCTGGTCTCGATCCTGCTCGGGTTCATCCTGGCGGCGGTCGGGCTCGACATCGTCACGGGCCAGCTCCGGATGACCTTCGGGTTCATCGACCTGATGAAGGGCTTCGACTTCATCGTCGCCGTCATCGGCCTTTTCGGGATCGGCGAGATCCTCCTCAGCGTGGAGGAGGGACTCTCGTTCCGGAGCGTGCCAACCGGGATGAACCTCCGCGTGGTTCTCGACACGTGGAAGATCCTGCCGCGCTACGCGCGCACGTTCGTGCGGGGCGCCTTTATCGGCTTCTGGATGGGCTTCAAGCCGGGCGGCGCCACGCCCGCGTCGTTCATGAGCTACGCGTTCGCCAAGCGCTTCTCCAAGCACCCCGAGCGGTTCGGCAAGGGCGAGCTCGAGGGCGTCGTGGCGCCCGAGACCGCGGCTCACGCCGCCGGCGTGGCGGCCATGCTGCCGATGATCACGCTCGGCATTCCAGGCTCGCCGACGGCGGCGGTGATGATGGGCGGCCTCATCATCTGGGGGCTCCAGCCCGGGCCGCTCCTGTTCAAGGAGCAGCCCGAGTTCGTCTGGGGGCTCATCGCGAGCATGTACACCGGCAACATAATCGGCGTGCTGATGGTGCTCGCGTTCGTCCCGCTCTTCGCGGCGATCCTCAGGATACCGTTCGCGATCCTGACGCCCGTGATCGTGGTCGTGTGCGCAGTCGGCTCGTACGCGGTGCACAACAGCATGATCGACATCTGGTATATGGTGATCTTCGGGCTCGTCGGCTATGTCTTCAAGAAGCTGGACTACCCGCTCGCGCCGTTCGTCCTGGCGCTCGTCCTCGGTGACTTGGCCGAAAACGCGCTCCGCCAGAGCCTGATCATGTCCCAGGGCTCGCTCCTGATCTTCGTGACGCGGCCGATCGCCGGCGCGATCACCACCGTCGCGCTCCTGTTCTTCGCGCTCCCGGTGCTCACGCCGTGGTGGCGTCGGATGCGCGGGACCGCGCCGGCCGCGCCCCGGGGCGCCTGATGGCGGTTCTGGCCGACCCTGAGTTCTGGCTCCGCCTCGTCGGGATCAGCGTCCTGAACCTCCTGCTCTCGGGCGACAACGCGCTCGTCATCGCGCTGGCCGTCCGGGCACTGCCGAAGCGCACGCGACTACTGGGACAGATCTGGGGCGCGCTCGGCGCGGTCGTGCTCCGGCTCGTCTTCGTCGCGATCGTGAGCCTCCTCTTGAGGGTGCCGTTCCTGCAGTTCGTCGGCGGCCTGCTCCTCGTGTGGATCGCCGCCAGGCTCGTGCGGCCGGAGACGGGGGGCGAGGGCGACGTGCGCCACGGCGCCTCGCTCTGGGAGGCGATCTGGATCATCATCGTCGCCGACGTGACGATGAGCCTCGACAACGTGCTGGCGATCGCCGCCGCGGCGCACGGCGACTTCACGCTCGTCATGTTCGGCATCGGGCTCTCGCTGCCGATCGTCGTCTGGGGTGCGGGGATCCTGGCGCGTCTCATGAACCGGTACACGTGGATCGTCTGGCTCGGAGGCGGTCTGCTCGGCTACGTCGCCGGCGAGATGATCATGGAAGACCCGATCATCGTCCGCTGGCTCGGCGCCACGGCCGCCGGGCTCCGCCATCCCGCGCCCCTCGCGCTGGGCCTCGTGATCACCGCGCTCGGCTGGTGGCTCGGCCGCGGGCGCCATCACGCGCGGGTGCCGGAGAACTTCTGATGGATCTTTTGCCGATCAAGGCCACGCGCATCTACGAGGAGATCGTCCGTCAGGTGAAGCAGATGATCGGCGAGGGGCGGCTCAAGAGCGGCGACCAGCTCCCACCGGAGCGCGAGCTCGCTGAGAAGTTCGTGGTCAGCCGCACCTCGGTCCGCGAGGCGCTCCGCACCCTGGAGAGCCTGAGCCTCATCGAGATCCGTCCGGGGGAGGGGACGTTCGTCCGCGAGGTATCGGTGGAGGCGCTGATCGAGCCGCTCGCGCGCGTCATAACCTCGCAGCGCGCGGCGCTCGGCGAGCTCTTCGAGGCCCGGCGGCTCCTCGAGCCGGCGCTCGCCGCGCTCGCGGCGACGCGTGCGACGCCCGAGGCGATCCAGGAGATGGAGCGAATCCTCGAGGAGCAGGCGAAGGAGATCGCGGCGGGCAAGACCGGGCTGGCCCAGGACGCGGCGTTTCACGCGGCGATCGGCATCGCCGCCCACAACCGTGCCACCACGCGGATCGCGCACGCGATCATGGATCTCCTCGCCGAGAGCCGCGAGGAGTCGCTGAACACACCCGGGCGGCCGGCGCGCTCACACCAGGACCACCGCCGCATCCTCGCGGCGGTCGCAGCCCGCGACGAGCTGGCGGCACGGCAGGCGATGCTTGACCATCTGGAGGCCGTGGAGCAACTGGTGCTCGGCAAGGATGCCGGTGGCCGGACCCGCGGGAAGCGAAAGGCGTCTTGACCGGCGCTCCACTCCGCGCGTATACTGCCCTTGTTATGACGTCGACCATCTCGCGGGTGCTGTCGCTGGGGCTCATTCTCCTGGCGTTGCCGGGCCTGCCCGGAGCATCCGCGAAGTAACGCGACATCGGATGCCACGGGCAGGAGCCAAGCCCGTGGCGATAGCGTGTCAGGGGGGCCACGGGTGAAACGACCCGTGGCCCTCTTGCTTTAGGGCGGTTTTTGGGAATGGAGATGGCGTGAGAAAGATTGACACGAGTGCGCTCCATCCTGTAGCCTTAAAAGGCTTTTTTGGCCTATGATCAAATACGTCTACTTCTTCGGGTCCGGCAAGGCCGAAGGGTCCTCCCTGATGCGCAACCTCCTCGGCGGCAAGGGCTGCGAGCTCGCCGAGATGACCAACCTCGGCATTCCCGTGCCACCGGGCTTCACCATCACCACCCAGGCTTGGTCCCGCTACAGCAAGGCGGGCCGCCAGTGGCCCGAGGGGCTCTGGGAGCAGGCAGAGGAGCACCTCGCCAGGCTTGAGGCCACCGCCGGGATGAAGTTGGGCGACGCGCGGCGCCCGTTGCTCGTCTCCGTCCGCTCGGGGGCGCGGACCTCGATGCCCGGCATGATGGAGACGGTCCTGAACCTCGGCCTCAACGACGCGACGGTCCTCGGGCTCGCCGCGTGGACCAAGAACGACCGCTTCGCGTGGGACTGCTATCGGCGGTTCATCACGATGTTCGCGAGCGTGGTGCTCGGTATCAAGCGCGAGACGTTCGACAGGGAGCTCGATGCCGTGAAGGCGCGCCTCGGCGTGAAGAGCGACCTAGAGATCCCCGCCGACGACCTCCGGCAGCTCACCCAGACGTTCAAGGACATCGTCGGCACGCGCACGGGTGCGCCGTTCCCGCAGGACCCGAACGAGCAGCTGCGGCTCGCCATCAGCGCCGTCTTCGACTCGTGGTTCGCGAAGAAGGCGACCGAGTATCGGCGGATCCACGGCATCCCGAGCGACTGGGGAACCGCCGTCACCGTGATGGCGATGGTCTTCGGCAACCTCGGTGAGACGTCGGGCACGGGCGTGGGCTTCACGCGCGACCCCCGCACCGGCGAGCGCAGCTTCTATGCCGAGTTCCTCGCCAGCGCCCAGGGCGAGGACGTCGTCGCCGGTATCCGCACGCCCGAGCACATCGACGACCTCAAGCGCCGCATGCCGGCGATCTACGACGAGCTCACCGGGATCGCGGACCGCCTCGAGCGCCACTACAAGGACATGCAGGACATCGAGTTCACCATCCAGGAGGGCAAGCTCTATGTACTGCAAACCCGCGAGGGCAAGCGGTCGGCCGCCGCCGCGGTGCGGGTGGCGGTGGACCTCGTGCGCGAGAGCGTGATCGACCGGCACACCGCGCTCCTGCGCGTGCGGCCGCAGGACCTCCACCAGGTGCTCCATCCGAAATTCGAAGATGCGGACAAGGAGCGCGCGATCGCGGAGGGGCGGCTCCTCGCCAAGGGCTTGCCCGCCGCGCCGGGCGCCGCGGTCGGCCGCGTCGTCTTCCACGCCGACCGTGCGGTCGAGTGGTCGAAGAACGGCGAGCGGGTGATCCTCGTGCGCCCGGAGACGTCGCCGGAGGACGTGGCCGGGATGTACGCCGCGCAGGGCATTGTCACGGCCCGCGGCGGGCGCACCTCCCACGCGGCCGTCGTCGCCGTGGGCATGGGGAAGTCCTGCGTCGTCGGCGCGGACGTCATCGTGGTGGACGAGGAGCGCCGCGCGTTCGAGGCGGCGGGGCGGACCGTGCGTGAGGGCGACGTCATCTCGGTGGACGGCGAGACCGGCGAGGTCATCCTCGACACGGTCAAGACGATCGACGGCGAGCTGGGCGCCGAGTTCCTGGAGTTCCTCGGCTGGGCCGACAACGCGCGGACGCTCGGCGTGCGCGCCAACGCCGACACGCCGGAGGACGCGCGGAAGGCGCGCGAGTTCGGCGCCGAGGGTATCGGCCTCGTCCGCACGGAGCATATGTTCTTCGCCGCCGACCGGATCCCGATCGTCCGCGAGATGATCATGGCGACGGACTCGGCGTCCCGGCACGCGGCGGTGAAGAAGCTCCTGCCGTTCCAGCGTGATGACTTCATCGGTATCTTCCGCGCGATGGACGGCCTGCCGGTGACGATCCGTCTCCTCGACCCGCCGCTCCACGAGTTCCTGCCGAAGTACACGGACCTCCTCGAGGAGTACACGCGCCTCGACGCGCACCACATGGGGCGCGAGCGCCTCGAGGCGCTGATGGCCAAGGTGCGCTCGCTCCAGGAGGCGAACCCGATGCTGGGACACCGGGGCTGCCGCCTCGGCATCACGTACCCGGAGATCTACGGGATGCAGGTGCGCGCCATCATGGAGGCCGCGTGCACGGTGGCGGCCGAGGGTGTGCGCGTCGAGCCCGAGATCATGATCCCGCTCACCGGCACCGTCGGCGAGATGCAGCTCACCTACGCGCAGACCAAGAAGGTCGCCGACGGCATCATCGCGGAGATGGGCGTGACGGTGCAGTACCTGATCGGCACGATGATCGAGGTGCCCCGCGCGGCGCTGATCGCGGACAAGATCGCGAAGACCGCCGAGTTCTTCTCGTTCGGCACCAACGACCTCACGCAGCTGACGTTCGGCTACAGCCGGGACGACGTCGCAAAGTTCCTGCCGGAGTATCTCCAGAAGGGCCTTCTGCCGTCCGATCCTTTCTCCGTCCTCGACCAGGAGGGGGTCGGCGAGCTCATCAAGACCGGTATCGAGCGCGGGCGTCGCACGCGTCCCGACCTGAAGGTCGGCATCTGCGGCGAGCACGGCGGCGAGCCGTCGTCGGTCGAGTTCTGTCACAAGGTGGGCATGACCTACGTGTCGTGCTCGCCGTTCATGATCCCGATCGCGCGGCTCAGCGCCGCGCAGGCCAACATCAAGGCGCGCCAGGCGTCGGAAGGAACTCCCAATGCCTAACTTCGACGGTGTCTTCATCCCGGTGACGACCCCGTTCCGCGGTGACGACGTGGCGCCCGAGCGACTCCAGGCCAACCTCCGCCAGTGGAACGTGACGGCGCTCACCGGATACGTCGTGCTCGGCTCGACGGGCGAGTTCCCGATGCTCTCCGAGGCGGAGCGCGACCGGATCCTCGTGGCCGCGCGCGAGGCGATCCCAAGGGACAAGACGCTCCTCGCTGGCACGGGGACGAACTCCACGCTCCACACGATCCGTCAGACGAAGCGGGCCGCGGAGATCGGCGCCGACGCGGCGATCGTCATCACGCCTCACTACTTCACGAAGGGGTTCGCGCAGGCCGCCGCCCAGGTCCGCCACTACCTGGCGGTGGCCGATGCGTCACCGATTCCCGTCATGATTTACAACTTTCCCGTGAACACGGGTATCAACCTCGAGGCGGATACCGTCGCGAAGATCGCCCAGCACCCGAACGTCTGCGGCATCAAGGACTCCTCGGGGAATATTCCGCAGGCCGCGCAGATCATCGACCAGACGGCGAAGACCTTCCACGTGCTCGTGGGCGCCGCCGCGGCGCTCCTGCCCTCGTTGGCCATCGGCTCGTCGGGCGGCATCCTGGCGCTCGGCCTGATCTCGGCGCGCGAGTTCTGCGACGTGTACCGACTCGCGACGAGCGGGCGGTGGGACGAGGCGCGCGCGATCGCGGCGCGGATGATGGCGGCCGACCGCGGGGTCCCGGGACGGTACGGGATCGGTGGGCTCAAAGCGGCGCTCGATCTCCAGGGCTTCTACGGCGGGCCGTGCCGGTCGCCGCTCGGGACGCCCGACGGGGACGCCATCGAGGACATCAAGGAAGTCCTGGCGACGGCCGGGCTGCTCTAGGAGGAACACGCTGTGGGAATGTCCGGAGCGCGGATCGTTCTCGAGTGCCTGAAGCGTGAGGGAGTCGACATCATCTTCGGCCTGCCCGGCGGCGCCGTGCTGCCGATCTACGACGTCCTGTACGACTTCCAAGGCCTCCGCCACATACTCGTTCGCCAGGAGGCGGCGGCGGGTCACGCGGCCGAAGGCTACGCGCGCACGACGGGCAAGGTGGGTGTCTGCCTGGTGACGTCGGGCCCCGCAGCCACGAACCTCGTGACGGCGCTCCAGGATGCGCTGATGGACTCGATCCCCATCGTCGCGTTCACCGGCCAGGTGCCCACGCACCTCATCGGCAATGACGCGTTCCAGGAGGCGGACAACGTCGGCATCACGCGCTCCTGCACGAAGCACAACTTCCTCGTGAAGGACGGCAAGGACCTCGGTCCGACGATCCGCGAGGCGTTCCACATCGCCGCGACCGGACGTCCCGGCCCCGTCCACGTGGACCTGCCGAAGGACGTGCTCGTGAAGGAGGCCGAGCTCGTATGGCCCGAGAAGGTCCAGATGCGCTCGTACAACCCGACCTACGAGGGCCACCCCGGCCAGATCAAGCGCGCGGCGAAGCTCATCGTCCGTGCCCGCAAGCCCGTGCTGTACGTCGGGGGCGGCGTGATCTCGGCCGACGCGAGCGCGGAGCTCCGCGAGCTGGCCGAACTGACCCAGATTCCGCTCACTCAGACGCTCATGGGTCTCGGCGCGTTCCCGATGGAGCACCCGCTCTCGCTCGACATGCTCGGCATGCACGGCAGCTACTACGCGAACATGGCGGTCCATCACTCCGACGTGCTCATCGCCATCGGCGCCCGATTCGACGACCGCGTGACGGGGCGCGTGGACGCGTTCGCGCCGAACGCGCAGATCGTCCATATCGACGTCGACCCGTCGTCCATCTCGAAGAACATCAAGGTGGACATCCCGATCGTCGGCGACTGCCGCCGGGTGCTCAAGGCGCTTGTCGCCGCCGTGAAGGACGAGATCCGAGAGGACGTCACGTCGCTGGCGAAGGAAGCGCGCAAGCAATGGCTCGGGCAGATCGCCGAGTGGAAGCGGAAGTGCCCGTTCACGTACGACTGGGACGACGACGTCATCAAGCCCCAGCACGTGATCCAGGAGATCTCGAGCCTCACGCGCGGCGACGCGATGATCGTGACCGGTGTCGGCCAGCACCAGATGTGGGCGGCCCAGTACTACAGGTTCAAGCATCCGCGGCGCTGGTGCACCTCGGGCGGGCTCGGCACCATGGGCTATGGGCTGCCGACGGCCATGGGCGTCGCGGCGGCCTGGCCGGATCGCCTCGTGATCAACATCGACGGCGACGGCTCCTTCCAGATGAACAGCCAGGAGCTGGCGACGTGCTTCGAGAGCAACCTGCCCGTGAAGTCGATCATCCTGAACAACGGTGGCCACGGCATGGTCCGCCAATGGCAGGACATCATCTACAAGGGCCGCTATTGCGCGATCGATTTCGGGCCCAGCCCCGACTTCGTCAAGCTCGCGGAAGCCTACGGGTGCGTGGGGATTCGCGCGACGAAGCCCTCGGACGTGGTTCCGGCGCTGGAGAAGGCATTCTCGACGCCGGGGCCGGTGGTCGTGGACGTCGTGGTCGACAAGGATGAGCGGGTGTTCCCGATGGTGCCGGCTGGCGGCGCCAACACGGAGATGATCCTGGAGAAACCCGGTCGGGCGGTGAAGGACAAGGCCGCCAAGTCGCAGACGGGGTTCTAGATGCAGAACGGCGGCGAGCCCCGCAAGCATACGATCGCGGTCCAGGTCGAGAACAAGTTCGGCGTTCTCTCGCGGGTTGCCGGCCTGTTCTCGGCGCGCGGCTATAACATCGAGAGCTTGTCGGTGGGTGAGACGCTCGATCCATCGGTCTCCCGCATGACCCTCGTCGTGCGCGGTGACGAATTCGTTATCGAGCAGGTGATGAAGCAGCTCCACAAGCTCATCGACGTGATCAAGGTGACCGCGCTGACCGACGAGAGCCACGTCGAGCGCGAGCTCGTCCTGATCCGCGTGAATGCCGAGCCGCAGAACCGCGCGGAGATTCTTCGAGTGGTCGACATCTTCCGCGCGAGGGTCGTGGACGTCACGCCCAGCTCGTTCGTGTTCGAGGCGACCGGTGACGAGGGCAAGCTGGAGGCGTTCATCGAGCTGCTCCGGCCGATGGGAATCCAGGAGCTGGTGCGGACGGGCAAGGTCGCGATCGCGCGCGGGCCGAAGACGCGCGCGCGGAGGGCCGAGGCGCCGAAGAAGCCACGCGTCTCGGACGATCCGAAGGTCGTCGGGTTCGCCGACTAACACTCACTGAAGAAAGGAACGCGACAGATGCCCGCGAAGATCTACTACGACCAGGACGCCGATCTCGGCCTGCTCAAGGGCAAGAAGATCGCGATCATCGGCTACGGCAGCCAGGGGCACGCGCACGCGCTGAACCTGAAGGACTCGGGCCAGGACGTCGTCGTCGGCCTCTACAAGGGCTCGAAGAGCTGGTCCAAGGCGGAGAAAGAGGGCCTCCGGGTGGCGACGGTCAACGAAGCCGCGCAGATGTCCGACGTCATCATGATCCTCCTGCCCGACCAGACCCAGCGCCACGTGTTCGAGGCCGAGATCAAGGGTGGTCTCGGCAAGGGCAAGATGCTGATGTTTGCCCACGGCTTCAACATTCACTTCAACCAGGTCGTGCCGCCGCCCGACGTCGACGTCACGATGATCGCTCCCAAGGCGCCCGGCCACGTCATGCGCGACCTCTTCACCCAGGGGCCGGGAGTTCCTGCCTTGCTGGCCGTGTACCAGGACGTCACGGGTAAGGCGCGCGACAAGGCGCTCGCCTACGGCAGGGGCGTCGGCTGCACGCGCGCGGGCGTGATCGAGACGACGTTCAAGGAAGAAACGGAGACGGATCTGTTCGGTGAGCAGACCACCCTCTGCGGTGGCATCTCGCATCTCATCAAGGCGGCGTTCGAGACGCTGGTCGAGGCGGGCTACCAGCCCGAGGTCGCGTACTTCGAGTGCATGCACGAGATGAAGCTCATCGTGGACCTCTTCTACCAGGGCGGGCTCGCGTACATGCGCTACTCGGTGTCGGACACCGCGGAGTACGGCGACTACACCCGCGGCCCGCGCATCGTCAGCGAGGAGACGAAGGTCGAGATGAAGAAGATCCTGGGCGAGATCCAGTCCGGCCAGTTCGCGCGCGAGTGGGTGCTGGAGAACCAGGCCAACCGCGCCGGATTCCTCGCGATGCGCCGGCGCGACGCCGAGCACCCGATCGAGGAGGTCGGCAAGCGCCTGCGCGCGATGATGTCCTGGATCAAGCCACCGCGGATGTAGCGTGACCAAGCTTCCCGTCGCGCGCGAGGGCTGGCCTTTCATCGTGGCGCCCGCGGTCATCGCTGCGGGCCTCGCCATGGTGGGCCGGCGTGCGCTCGCCGTCCCCTTCGCGGCGGCGTCGCTCGCGTCGCTCGGATTCTTCCGCGACCCCGAGCGGGACGTGCCGTCGGTGCCGGGTGGCGTGCTGTCGGCGGCGGACGGCCGCGTGCTCTCCGTGGATGAGACGGAGGAGCCGTTCGTCGGTCGGGCCGTCCGGGTGGCCGTGTTCCTGTCGCCCCTCGACGTCCACGTGAACCGCGCGCCCATCGCCGGCCTCGTGGCGGGCGTCACGTACTCGCGCGGACGGTTCCTGGCCGCGTACCGGCCGGAGGTCGAAGGGGCGAACGAGCGCTGCGCCCTCCACCTCCTCGGCGAGAGCGCGCGCGTGACGGTCGTGCAGATCGCCGGGGTCGTCGCGCGGCGGATCGTCTGCCGGGCGGGGCCGGGCGACAAGCTCGCCGCCGGGGAGCGCTACGGCATGATCCGCTTCGGTTCGCGCACGGACTGCTACATGCCGCTGGGAACCGACGTGCGCGTACGCCCCGGCGACCGTGTCGTGGGTGGAATGACCGTGCTGGGAGTCTTGAAGTGAAAGCGCCAGAGCGACGGAGCCGGGTCGCGCCCGGGGCAGGCCACCCACGGAGTGTGGCGGCCTCGCGGCCCCCGCAGGCATGAAAAGCAACATGTGGAACGCAGCCGGGTCGTGCCTCGTCTCAGGCCACCCACGGAGTGTGGCGGCCTCGCGGCCCCCGCTCCAATGATCCGCCGACACGGCAAGGGCGTCCGGCGCCGGCGATGGCAGGAACTCCGGGACCGGCGCCGCCAGGGGATCTACCTGCTGCCGAGCCTCCTCACGACGGCGAATCTCTTCTGCGGCTTCTTCGCGCTCCTGCTGACCGTCGAAAACCAGTACAAGGAGGCAGCGCTGGCCATCTTCGTGGCCATGATCATGGATCTGCTCGACGGCCGCGTGGCGCGCCTGATGAAGGCGACGAGCCAGTTCGGCCTCGAGTTCGACTCGCTCGCCGACGTCGTCTCGTTTTGCGTGGCGCCCGCGTTCTTGATCTACTCGTTCGCGCTCTCCGTCCTTGGGCGCCCGGCGTGGTTTGGCGCGTTCCTCTTCGTCATCTGCGGCGCGTTGCGGCTCGCGCGCTTCAACGTCCACACGGGGACGGCGGACCGGCGCTACTTCGTCGGTCTCTCTACGCCGGCGGCGGCCGGGGTCGTCTGCTCGGCGGTCATCCTGTTCCGCGACTATCCCGCCTCGCCCTGGCTGTTCGGCGGGCTCGCCGTGGGGACCTATCTCGCCGCGCTGCTCATGGTCTCCACCTTCCGCTACTGGAGCTTCAAGGAACTCGGCTTCGCGCGGCGGCGGCCGTTCCAGACGCTGCTGGTGGTTGTGCTCGGCGTCATGATCGTGGCGACGGATCACGAGCTCTTCCTCTTCCTCTTCTTCGTCGGGTACGCGGCCTCGGG
Source organism: Methylomirabilia bacterium (assembly GCA_041484965.1). Classification (GTDB taxonomy): domain Bacteria; phylum Methylomirabilota; class Methylomirabilia; order Rokubacteriales; family CSP1-6; genus JBGPIS01. The sequence goes on along the minus strand of JBGPIS010000019.1, from coordinate 2,362 downwards.
TCCGATCCGGCGGGTCATCGTGGGGCGCACGCCCGCGACGGCGCCGGCCGAGCACGCGGCCAAGGAGCATCCGTGAGTCAGGAGGGTCACATGGACCGTGTCATCATTTTCGACACGACGTTGCGGGACGGCGAGCAGGCGCCGGGCTTCTCGATGAACACGATGGAGAAGCTCGAGATGGCCCGCCAGCTGGCCCGGCTCCAGGTCGATGTCATCGAGGCCGGGTTCCCCATCTCCTCGGACGACGACTTCGCGGCCACGCGCGAGGTTGCGAAGCAGGTTGGGACGCTGGAGAACGCCCCGGCGATCTGCGGCCTCGCCCGGGTGGGTCTGGGCGACATCGACCGGTGCTGGGAGGCGGTGAAGTACGCCAGGAAGCCCCGCCTCCACACGTTCGTCGCGACCTCCGATATCCACCTGAAGTACAAGCTGCGGAAGTCCCGGGCCGAGGTGCTGAAGGCCGCCGTGGAGGCGGTGAAGCACGCGCGCGGCTACTGCGAGGACGTCGAGTTCTCGCCGGAGGACGCCTCACGCTCCGACTTCGACTACATGTGCGACGTGCTCTCGGCGGTCATCGAGGCGGGCGCGCGGACGATCAACATCCCGGACACGGTCGGCTACGCCATGCCCCTCGAGTGGGGGGAGCGGATTGCGCGGATCCTGGCGCGCGTTCGGAACAGCGGCCAGGTGGTCGTCTCGGTCCACTGCCACAACGACCTCGGTCAGGCGGTGGCCAATTCCCTGGTCGCCGTCCAGCAAGGCGTTCGACAGATCGAGTGCACGATCAACGGCATCGGCGAGCGGGCCGGCAACGCGTCTCTGGAGGAGGTCGTGATGGCCCTCCACACCCGGAAGGACTTCTTCGGGGTGGCGACGGGAGTGCGGACGGAGGAGATCTATCGGACGTCCAAGCTTCTCTCCCACATCACGGGCGTGCACGTCCAGCCGAACAAGGCGATCGTCGGGGAGAACGCGTTCGCCCACGAGGCTGGGATCCACCAGGATGGGGTGCTCAAGGAGCGCCTCACCTACGAGATCATGCGCCCCGAGGACATCGGCCGGGCCGCCAACAAGCTCGTGCTCGGGAAGCATTCGGGCCGCCACGCTTTCAAGGTCCGGCTGCGGGATCTCGGCTTTGACCTCGACGGGCCGGAGCTGGACAAGGCGTTCAAGCGCTTCAAGGATCTCGCGGACAAGAAGAAGGAAGTCTACGACGAAGATCTCCTCGCCATCGTCAAGGACGAGATGACCCAGATCCCGGAGACGTACGTGCTCGACTACCTGCACTTCGTCTCGGGTATCGGGCTCATCCCCTCCGCGACCGTGCGGCTTCGTCGGGAGGACCAGCTCTTCCAGGACTCAGGGACGGGCGACGGCCCCGTGGAGGCCGTGTTCAGCGCGATCGACGCCATCACCGGGATCAAGGGGCGCCTCCTCGACTACAACCTCCGGGCCGTGACTCAGGGGCGGGACGCCATGGGGGAGGTGTCGCTGAAGGTCGACTTCGACGGGACGGTGGTCGTGGGCAAGGGTTCCTCGACGGATGTCATCGAAGCGAGTGCCCGCGCCTATCTCAACGCCATCAACCGCCTGGTCCGGCCCGGAGCGGCGCCGCAGGTCAAGGAGATCGGCCCCTAGCATGGCGACCTATCGGATCGCGGTTCTGCCGGGAGACGGAATTGGGGTCGACGTCACCCGAGAGGCCGTCCGCGTCCTGTCGGTGGTGGCGAAGGGGTCGGGTGTCGGCCTCGAGCTGGAGGAGGCGATCATCGGGGGTGCCGCTATCGACGCTCACGGCGCGCCGCTGCCGGAGGCAACCTTCCGGCTCTGCCGGGCGAGCCACGCCATTCTGTTCGGGGCCGTGGGCGGGCCCAAGTGGGACGCCCTCCGGCCCGACCAGCGACCGGAACGGGGGATCTTGCGGATCCGGAAGGAGCTGGACCTCTACGCCAATCTTCGGCCGGTCCGGCTCTACCCGATGCTGGTGGACAGCTCGCCCCTGAAGCGGGCGATCGTCGAGGGGGCCGACCTCATGGTCATCCGGGAGTTGACGGGCGGCCTCTACTTCGGGGAGCCCCGGGGTATCGAGGGGACGGGCGAGGAGCGGCGCGGCTTCAACACCATGGCGTACACCGCCCGCGAGATCGGGCGCATCGCGCGACTCGCCTTCGAGGTGGCGCGGGGCCGGCGTCGGCGGCTGACGTCGGTGGACAAGTCGAACGTACTGGTCGTCTCCCAGCTCTGGCGCGAGATCGTCACCCAGATCGCCCGGGACTACCCGGACGTGACGCTGGATCACCTGCTCGTCGATAACTGCGCGATGGCGCTGGTGGCCGATCCTCGTCGCTTCGACACGATCGTG
>JBGPIS010000018.1:0-15680 GCA_041484965.1 Methylomirabilia bacterium | reverse complement strand
CGCCAGATCGTCGAGAACGCGGGGGCGGAGGGGAGCGTCATCGTCGAGAAGGTGAAGGCCGAGACGGTGGCCACCCGCGGGTTCGATGCCGACAGCATGGAGTTCGTGGACATGTTCCAGGCGGGGATCATCGACCCGGCGAAGGTCGAGCGCGTGGCGCTGCAGAACGCGGCGTCGATCGCGTCGCTGTTGCTCACGACCGAGGCGCTGATCACGGACATCCCGGAGGAGAAGTCGGCGGGCGCGCCTGCGATGCCGCACGGCGATATGTATTAGGAGCGGAACTAGCGTAGTGAGTGCAGGGGGAGTCTGAGGGGGGTCGCCCCCCTCAGCTGTGCAGTCCGCGCGATGCGCGGGCGACGGCCCGGGCCCGAGGAGGGTCCGGGCCGTATCTGTTTGTCGGCGTTGACGTTGCACCGTGTGTGGATGTTTGATACCGTAAGGCGCTTAGCTCTGGCACCGAGGGGGTGAGTCAACTGCGGCCATACGAAGTTCTCGTGATCATCGATCCGCGTCCGACCGACGAGGAAGTCGCGGCGCTGCTCGAGCAGCTCGGCGAGCAGTTCAAGACGCTCGGCGCGGAGATCAAGAAAGTCGACAACTGGGGGAAGCGCCGGCTGGCGTACGACATCCGCAAGCAGCGTGAGGGCACGTACGCGGTGTTCGAAGTCTCCGCCGAGCCGTCGATGGTGAAGGAATTCGAGCGGCAGCTCCGCCTCAACGAAAACGTCCTGCGCTTCCTCTCGACTCGGGTTCCGATCCGCAAGAAGGCTCGGCCGGCGAAAACTCCAGAGGTGCTTGAGGAGGTCGGTTGATGGCGAGCCTCAACAAGGTGTTCCTAATCGGCAACTTGACCCGCCCCCCGGAGCTGCGCTACACGCCCAGCGGCACCGCCGTGGCCGACGTGCGGCTGGCGGTGAACCGCAACTACACGACCCAGGGCGGCGAGAAGCGCGAGGAGACGTGCTTCCTCACGGTCGTCGTGTGGGGCAAGCAGGCCGAGAGCTGCGGCGAGTACCTCGACAAGGGCAGCCCGATCCTCGTCGAGGGCCGGCTTCAGACGCGCGAGTGGGAAGGCAAGGACGGCCAGAAGCGGACCGTGATCGAGGTGGTGGCCGAGCGGGTCCAGTTCATGGGGCGTGGCAGGGGCGCGGGGCCGGGCGCTCCCGCGGCGGTGCCGGCCGCCGAGTCCTTCGCCGAGGAGACGCGGGCGGGCGGCGGCGGCGACGACGTCCCGTTCTAGCGATACGAGAGGGAGGAGCGAGCCATTCCGCAAGCCCAGAAGCCCGTCAAGCGCCGCCGGTTCGGCCGGCGGAAGGTCTGCAAGTTCTGCGTTGACAAGGTGGACCTCGTGGACTACAAGGACGTCCGGCGGCTCCGGACGTTCGTCAGTGAGCGAGGCAAGATCATTCCCCGTCGCATCTCGGGCAGCTGCGCGCGGCACCAGCGGCAGCTGACGCGCGCGATCAAGCGCGCGCGCACGGTGGCCTTGGTACCGTACCTCGCGATGGAGTAGGACGGAGACCGATGAAAATCATCCTGCTGGACGACGTCACCAAGGTCGGCCGCCGCGGCGAGGTCCGTGACGTCTCCGACGGCTACGCGCGCAACTACCTCATCCCGAAGAAGCTCGCGCTCAGCGCCACCGCCGGCAATCTCAAGAACCTCGAGCACATCAAGACGCAGCAGGACGCCAAGGCGAGCCGGATCAAGGCCGACGCCGAGGGCCGGCGCGAGCGGATCGAGGCGCTGGTCTACGAAGAGCGCCGGCAGGCCTCGGAGGAGGGCAAGCTCTTCGGCTCGGTGACCTCGCAGGACATCGTGAATTTCCTCGAGCAGCACCGGGTCACGGTGGAGCGCCGGCAGCTACGGCTCGACGAGCCGATCAAGGCCCTCGGCGAGACCGTCGTGGCGATCCGGCTCCACCCGGACGTCACCGCGCAGCTCCGGGTCAACGTCGTCCGCGAGTAGCGGTCGCTCCGTTGGCCGCCGACCTCCCGTCCAGGATCCCGCCCCACAACTTGGACGCGGAGCGCGCGGTGCTCGGCGCCGTGCTTCTGGAAGGGCGCGAGACGCTGCCGCGCGTGATCGAGGTCCTCCGGCCCTCCGACTTCTACACCGACGCGCACCGATCCATGTACGAGGCGATGCTGCGGCTGTTCGATCGCAGCGAGCCGGTGGACTTGCTCACGCTTCAGGAAGAGCTGCGGCGGAGCGATCAGCTCGAGTTCGTCGGCGGGCCGGCGGCGCTGGCGCTCCTGGTCGAGCAGGCCTCGATCGCGGCGCACCTGCATTCGTACGCGCAGATCGTGCGCGACATGGCGGTGCTGCGCGAGCTCATCCAGACCTCCATTCAGATCATCACGCAGGCGTTCGACGCGAAGGAGGACGTGCAGACCCTCGTGGACGACGCCGAGCGCCGGATCTTCGGCCTCGCCGAGCGGCGTCTCGAGGGCAGCGCGCTTCCCGTCGGCAAAATCCTCAAGAACACGTTCGAGTACATCGAGCGGCTCTACGAGCGCAAGGAGCACGTCACCGGCGTCGCGACGGGCTTCGAGAAGCTCGACCTGCAGACGTCGGGGCTCCAGCCCGCGGACTTCATCATCATCGCGGGCCGACCGAGCATGGGCAAGACCGCATTCGTGCTCAACATCGCCCAGCACGTCGGCGTTCACCTGCGGGAGAAGGTCCTGATCCTCTCCCTCGAGATGTCGGCGCAGCAGATCGTGCAGCGGATGCTCTGCGCCGAAGCGAAGGTGGACTCGCAGGCGGTGCGTACGGGCTATCTGTCCTCGTCCGACTGGCACCGGCTCACCGCCGCGGCCGGGCGACTCAGCGAGGCGGCCATCTACATCGACGACAGCCCCGGGCTCACCGTGCTCGAGGCGCGCGCGAAGGCGCGGCGGATGAAGGCGGAGCACGGGCTCGACCTCATGGTGATCGATTACCTCCAGCTCATGCGGGGCCGCGCGGCGATGGAGAGCCGGCAGCAGGAGATCTCGGAGATCTCGCGCTCGCTCAAGGCGCTCGCGAAAGAGCTGAACGTCCCCGTCGTCGCCCTCTCGCAGCTGTCGCGCGCGGTCGAGTCTCGGGCAACGCGGGACTTCCGGCCGCAGCTCTCGGACCTCCGCGAATCGGGAGCGCTCGAGCAGGACGCCGACGTCATCCTGTTCCTCTACCGCCAGTCGCTGTACAAGGAGGAGCTCCCGCCCGACGAGGCCAACGTCGCCGAGGTCATCATCGGCAAGCAACGCAACGGCCCGGTGGGCACGGTCCGGCTCGTGTTCCTGCCTCAGTATGCGCGCTTCGAGAACGTCGCGGACCTGCACCGCCAGCCCCAACCCTTTTAACCACGGTTCCACGCCGCCCGGCGTAATATTGGGCCCGTGCGCCTGCACCGGCTGAAGCGCCTCTTCGTCGGCAGCCCGCTCCCGACCGCGCAGTCCCGCCACGAGCGCCTCGGCAAGGCGACCGCGCTGGCGGTGTTCGCCTCTGACGCGATGTCGTCGGTCGCGTACGCGACGGAGGAAATCCTGCTCGTGCTGGTCCTTGCGGGGGCCGTCGCGCTAAGCTACTCGCTCCCGATCGGGGTCGCGATCGCCATTCTGATCGCGATCGTCGTCAGCTCCTACCGCCAGACCATCCGCGCCTACCCGCAGGGCGGCGGGGCGTACATCGTCAGCAAGGACAACCTCGGGACCTATGCCGGGCTCGTCGCGGGCGCGGCGCTGCTCATCGACTACGTCCTGACCGTGGCGGTGTCGGTCGCCGCCGGCGTCGCCGCCGTCACCTCCGCGGTGCCGGCCCTGTTCGGGCACCGCGTGGTGCTCTGCGTGCTCGCGGTCGTCTTGGTCGCCGTCGCGAACCTTCGGGGCCTGCGCGAGTCGGGCCAGCTCTTCGCCGCGCCGACCTATCTCTTCATCGGCAGCCTCGGCGTCCTGCTCCTCTACGGCGGCGCGGGCGCGATCTTCGGTTTCATCCCCGAAGCGCCGTACCAGCAGCACCCGCCGGGGCTCGAGGGCGTCGGCCTCTTCCTGATCCTGCGCGCCTTCTCGTCCGGCTGCACGGCCCTCACCGGGGTCGAGGCGGTCTCCGACGGCGTGCCGGCCTTCAAGCCGCCGGAGGCGCACAATGCGCGCATCGTGCTCATGTGGCTCGGGGCAATCTTGATAGTGCTCTTCCTCGGCATCACCGTCCTCGCCTACGACTTCGGGATCCTCCCGCGCGCCGACGAGACCGTCGTCTCACAGCTCGCGCGCCACGTCTTCGGCGGCGGCCCCTTCTACTACGTGATTCAGGCAGGCACGGCGCTCATCCTCCTCCTCGCCGCCAACACGTCGTTCGCCGACTTCCCGCGGCTCAGCTTCTTCCTGGCGCGCGACCGGTTCATCCCGCGCCAGTTCGCGACACAGGGCGACCGTCTCGTCTTCTCCAACGGGATCGTGATCCTCGGCAGCCTCGCCACGCTCCTGCTCATTTTCTTTGGTGGTGACACGCACCAGCTGATCCCGCTCTACGCGGTGGGCGTCTTCCTCTCCTTCACGCTCTCCCAGGCGAGCATGGTCCGCCGCTGGCTCCGGCTGCGCGAGGAAGGGTGGTGGTGGCGGTCGTGGTTCAACGGCCTCGGGGCGGTCGTGACCGGGCTCGTGATGCTCACGATCGCCGCGACGAAGTTCACTCACGGCGCCTGGATCGTCGTGCTCCTCATTCCGACGCTCGTGACGCTCTTCGTGATCGTGCACCGCCACTACGAAGAGGTCGCGCACCAGCTCTCGCTCGAGGGCTTCGAGCCGCCGCCCCCGATCACCAACACCGTGCTCGTGCTCGTCGGTGACATCCACCGCGGGGTGGTCAAGGCCATCCAGTACGCTCAGTCGCTGTCGCCGAACGTCAAGGCCGTGTTCGTCGAGACCGACCCGGACCGGACGCGCCGGCTCGAGGAGAAGTGGGGCAAGTTCGGGATGGGGGTGCCGCTGATCGTGCTGACGTCGCCCTATCGGTCGCTGCTGGGTCCGCTGCTCGAGTACATCGACAATGTCCAGAAGGACGAGAGCCACGTCGTCACGATCGTGGTCCCGGAATTCATCCCGGCCAGGTGGTGGCAGCTCGGCCTGCACAACCAGACGGCGCTGCTCGTCAAAGGTGCGATGCTCTTCAGGAAGAACATCATCGTCACCGACGTGCCCTACCACCTCCTCCACTAAGCGCCGCGATCACCTAAGCGCCGCGATCACCGAGCTCCACGGCGACATGGGGTACTCGCCCGTGAACTGCGCCAGCGTGAGCGCGTTCATCGTCTCGGGACGGCTCAAGGTGAGGACGCGAACGCCGTCGGTGTCGCGCGCGAGGACGTGACTCATGGCCGCCTGGCCTAGCCGACCGCGACGGGCGCGGCAACTCTGGTACACTTGAGTGTCGCGTGACCAGCCGATGAACGTCCTTCTCGCTCCGGACGGACCGCTCGATGCCGGCGCGACGCTCGCGCGCTACCACTTGTGGGGAGAGGATCCCGCCACTCACGTTGCGCGCGGCGCGCTCGTGCGCGTGCTCCGTCACGGCGGCCGGCTCGTCCCGTACGAAGTCCGCTGGAGCGGCGTGGCGGACGACGCGCGTATCGCGGTCCGCGTCCGGGGCGTGAGCGACCCAGCGGTCGGCGCCGCCGCCGCCGCCGAGGCGCGCCGTTTGCTGGGCTTCGACTTCGACCTGCCCGGCTTCTACCGAATGGCGAAGGGCGACCCCGCGCTCGCGCCCCTCGTCGGGCCGCTCTACGGCCTCCGGCCGACGCTCGCGCCGTCGCCGTTCGAGATGCTCGTGGGCTCGATCACGGCGCAACAGGTCAATCTCTCGTTCGCCTTCGCGTGCCGGGCGCGGCTCGTGCGCCGCTACGGCACGCCCGTTGCCGTCGGGCGCCGCACCGTCCACGCGTTTCCAGACGCGAGCACGCTCGCCCGGGCCGGTCTCCGCGAGTTCCGCGTGATGAAGTTCTCGCGCCGCAAGGGGGAGTACATCCGCGATCTGGCACGCGCCGTCGTCGCGGGCGCGCTCGACCTCGGCGCGCTCGCGACGGCGCCGAACGAGACCGTGATCGAGCGGCTCACGGCCCTGCGCGGGCTCGGCCGCTGGACCGCCGACTGGTTCCTGGCGCGCTGCCTCGGGCGCGGCGACGTCTGCCCGGCGGGCGACCTCGCGGTCCGCAAGGCCTTCGTCCACTATTACGGGCGCGGCCGCGCGCTCTCGGAGGCGGCGATCCGCCGCCGCGCGCGGGCGTGGGGCGAGTTCCAGAACCTCGCGGTCCATTACCTCCTCGCGGGCATGCGCCTCGAGATGCGCACGGCGGGCGCGAAAGCGTGAACAAGTCGGTCGCGCTCCGGATCCTCGGCCAGCCGGACCCGAACGTCCCGAAGGACGTCCACCTCGTCGGCCGCTATGCCCTCGGCGTGGATTGGGCCGACAGCCACGGCTCGATCTATCCGTTCGAGCGCCTCCGCCGCGACTGCCCGTGCGGGCAGTGCGCCGGGCTCGAGACGGTCGCGCCGCCGATGGCGTGGCCCGAGGCGATCAAGAAGACCGACACCGGCCTCGCCGTCACGTGGGCGGACGGGCACGCGAGCCTCTACCCGTACGCGGAGCTCCGCGGGCTCTGCCGCTGCGCCGGCTGCACGGGCGGCCACTGATGGACGACGCCGCGAAGCGGCGCGTGCTCGTCGGCATCATGCTGTCCATCTTCCTCGCGGCGATGGAGTCGACGGTCGTCGCGACGGCGATGCCCACGGTCGTCGCGAGCCTCGGCGGGATCCAGATCTACTCGTGGGTCTTCTCGGGCTACCTGCTCACCCAGACGGTCACGATGCCGCTCTGGGGCCGCTTCTCGGACCTCTACGGCCGGCGGCCCGTCTACCTGGTCGGGCTCATCACGTTCCTCACCGGCTCGGCGCTCGCCGGCGCCGCCCAGGACATGGTGCAGCTGATCGTCTTCCGGATGGTGCAGGGGCTCGGCGCCGGCTCCCTGATGACGCTCGGCTACACGATCATCGGCGAGCTCTTCGGCCTCGAGCGGCGGGCGAAGATGCAGGGCTACATCTCGGGCGTCTGGGGCGTCGCCTCGCTCGTGGGCCCGTGGCTCGGCGGGGTCCTCGCGGACCACGTCTCGTGGCGCTGGGCGTTCTACATCAACCTGCCGTTCGGCGCGGTCGCCGTGGCGCTGATCGCGACTGCCCTCGTCGACGAGGCGCGGCCCGCGCGGCGGCCCGTCATGGACGTGGCCGGCGTGGCGTTCTTCACGGCCGGCGTGTCGGCGATCCTCCTCGGCATCGTGGAGGCAGGTCGCGCGGGCGCGTGGTCGGGGGCCGACGTGGTCGCGCCGCTGGCGGCGGGAGCCGCCGCGCTCGTCGTGTTCGTGGCCGTCGAGCGGCGGGCGGCCGAGCCGATCGTCCCGTTCCGGCTCTTCCGCAGCCGCATGGTGGTCGCCGCGGTGGTCACGCGCTTCCTCGCGGGCATGGCGATGTTCGGCGCGCTCTCGTTCGTGCCCCTGTTCCTCCAGTCGGTGACCGGCACGACGGCGACCGGCGCGGGTCTCGTGCTGACGCCGTTCATCCTCGGCTGGGTGGCCATGTCGGTCGCGAGCGCGCGGCTCGTGCTGCGGGTCGGCTACCGCGTGATCGTCATGGGCGGGATGGCGTGCCTCACGGGCGCGTTCCTCCTGTTCGCGCGCTGGTCCCCCGCGCTCACCCAGGGGGGCGCCATGCGCGACGTGCTGCTGGCTGGCGTCGGCATGGGCATGGTCGTGGTACCGATGCTCATCGCGGTCCAGAGCGCCGTGGCGCGGGCCGACCTCGGCACCGCTACGTCGATGACGCAGTTCTTCATGTCCATCGGGGGCGCCGTCGGGCTCTCGTTGATGGGCGCCGTGATGGCGCAACGGCTCCACGCGGGGCTGCCGCTGGCGGCGGCGCTCCACGGCGTCTTCGTCACCGGCTTCGTCGTATGCGTCGCGGCCCTCGCGTCGTCGCTCCTGGTCCCGACGGGACGCGCCCGGGACCTCGCGCGCGCCGAGATGCGCGGCGAGCCGACGCGCGCGGGAGGCTGAGGAATGGCGGGCGACGCGCCGCTGCTCGAGCGTCTGGCCCGGATGCCGCCGGTGTCCGCCGCCGAGGCGGTGGCGCTCTTCGCGCGGCTCCCCGAGCTTCAGGGCGATCCCGTGCTCGGCCCGCTCTTCGGCGCGGACGAGGAAGGCGACACGGTCGTGAGCCCGCTCGTCCCGGCGGTGCTCCAGCAGTTCCAGGACAAGGCCGAGCTCACGTGCTACGCCGCGCTCATCGAGGGACTCACCGGCGTCTGGAACGCGGCGGTCCGGGCAGCGGTCGTGACGCGGCTCAGGGCGGCGGGGCTCCCGCCCGATGACCTCCTGCTGCGGCTCCAGGCGCTCTCGCCGACGCTCGGATTCAAGGCCGAGAATTCCGAGTGGGCGCGCGAGTGGCTGGCAGATCCCTTCACGCAGGACGCGCTGCTCGTCCAGCATTGCGTGGTGCGGATGCTCCTGGCGCTCCGCACGCTCGCCGAGACGCGCGCCGCCGAGCTGACGACGAACGAAGGCTGACGGGAGACGACGATGCACATCCACGAGCGGAACGCGGAGAAGAAGCGGCTCAACGGACTCATGCTGAAGTCGCCGATGAAGGTCTACAGGGTGTTCGGCGACCTCGGCAAGCAGGTCTTCGCGGACGGTGCCCTGTCGAAGAAGCACAAGGAGCTGACCGCGCTCGCCGTCGCCGTCTCGCAGAACTGCTTCGACTGAATCGATCATCGGGTCGAGGAGGTCCTCGACCAGGGCGCGACGGATCAGGAGATCGCCGAGACGCTCGACATCGGGCTCCTGATGGGCGGGACGCTGGCCGCGAAGTCGGCGCGCCATGCCTTCTCTGTGCGCGCCGAGCTCAAGGCCGCAAGGGGGAAATGAGAATGGCTGGGATCCCGGAGAACTACCGCGACTTGTTCACGAAGAAGGCGTTCGCTCATCTCGCGACCATCGGCAGCGATGGCGTGCCGCAGTCGACGCCGGTCTGGGTCGATTACGACGGCGCGCACGTCCGGTTCAACACGGCGCGAGGCCGCGTGAAGGACAAGAACCTCCAGCGGAATCCGAAGGTGGCGTTCTCGATCCTCGACCCGGAGAACCCGTACCGCTACCTGCAGGTGCGCGGCCGCGTCGTCGAGATGACCGAGCAGGGCGCCGAGGCCCACATCGACGCGCTGGCGAAGAAGTACCTCGGCCAGGACCGGTACCCGTTCCGCCGGCCGGGCGAGGTCCGCGTGATCGTGAAGATCGTGCCCGAGAAGACCCAGAGCATGGGGTAGGCCGGCGGGGACCGACCGGCGGGGCATGATCCAGCTCGAGGACATCGCAAAAGCGTACGGGGGCCAGCGGCTCTTCAGCGAGCTCTCGTGGCGCGTCCCCGACGGCGAGCGGATCGGGCTCGTCGGCCCGAACGGAACCGGGAAGACGACGCTCTGCCGCCTGCTCGCCGGTGTCGAGGAGCCCGACGCGGGGAGGATCAGCCGTCCGCGTGAGGCCACCGTCGGCTATCTGCCGCAGGAGGCGGGCGGAAGCACCGCGGGCTCCGTCCTCGCCGAGGCGCTCGCCGGGTTCAACGACGTCTGGCAGGTCGAGCGTGAGATGGAAGAGGTCGCCGCGCAGCTTGCCGCCGCGCCGGGCGCCAGGGAATCGGAAGCGTTGACGGCGCGCTACGGCGACCTCCAGCACCGCTTCGAGGCGCTCGGCGGCTACCGGCTCGAGACACAGGCGACGGGCATCCTGGACGGCCTCGGCTTCCGGCCGGCCGACTTGGCCCGCCCGCTGGCCGAGTTCTCCGGCGGCTGGCGCATGCGCGCCGCGCTCGCGCGCCTCCTGCTCCTGCGCCCGTCGCTCCTCCTGCTCGACGAGCCGACGAACCACCTCGACATCGAGTCCCTCGAGTGGCTCGAGGGATTCCTCGCCGACTACGACGGCACCGTCGTCCTGGTCTCTCACGACCGCTACTTTCTGAACCGGATGGTGACCTCCATCGCCGAGCTCGGTCCGGCGGGCCTGACCGTCTACCCGGGCGACTACGACGACTACCTCGTCCAGCGCGCGGCGCGGCGTGAGCTGCTTCTCGCGCGGGCGCGGAACCAGGCCAAGCGCATCGCCGAGGTCGAGCGCTTCATCGAGCGTTTCCGTTATCAGGCGACGAAGGCCCGGCAGGTGCAGAGCCGGGTCAAGATGCTCGAGCGCATCGAGCGCGTCGAGGTCGAGCGCGAGGCGCGCGGGATCCGCTTCGCCTTCCCGCACCCACCGCGCACCGGCCGCCGCGTCGCCTGGCTCGCCGGCGCCCACAAGGCCTACGGCGCGAACGTCGTGTACGCCGGCGTCGACTTCGAGGTCGAGCGCGGCGAGCGCGTGGCGCTGGTCGGCCCGAACGGCAGCGGCAAGTCCACGCTGCTCCGGATGCTCGCGGGCGTGCTCCCGCTCGACCGCGGCGAGCGCGCGCTCGGCGCCCACGCGATCGTGCACTACTACGCCCAGCACCAGCTCGACGCGCTCACGCCCACGCTGACGGTGCTGGAGGAGCTCGAGCGAGCGGCGCCCGAGCTCGGCCAGACGCGCCTCCGGACGATCCTCGGCACGTTCCTCTTCTCGGGTGACGCCGTCGAGAAGAAGATCGCCGTGGTCTCGGGGGGCGAGAAGGCGCGCGTCGCGCTCGCGAAGATGCTCGTGCGCCCTGCGGCGCTCCTCTGCATGGACGAGCCGACGAACCATCTCGACCTGGCCGCGCGCGAAGTATTGGAGAACGCGCTCGCCCAGTTCCAGGGGACGATCGTGTTCATCTCCCACGATCGCTACTTCATCAACCGGATCGCGACGAAGATCGTCGAAGTCGGCGGCGGCGCCCTCACGACGTACCTTGGGAGCTACGACGACTACCTCGCGGCCAAATCGCGCGCGGCGGCCCCCGAGGCCGCGCCAGCGGTCGCGACCGCAGCGCGCAGGACGCGGCGCGCGCGAGCGTCGAGGGGAGTGCGCGAGCTGCGCCGCCGGCTCGAGGAGGTCGAAAAGCAGATCCACGCCCTCGAGGCACGGCTGGCCGAGATCGGCGTGGCGCTGGGCGACCCGGCATTCTACGAGGACGGCGAGCGCGTGCGCGCGGTGACGGCGGAGCGCAAGACCGCCGAGGACCGGGTGGTGTGGCTCATGCACGAGTGGGAGCAGCTCTCGACCGCGCTCGTCGCCCATGAGTGACTTCTACGCGCCGATCGACCCGGACCTTCTCAAGCGCGAGCGCGCGAAGGCGCGTGAGCTGCGCCTGAGCCAGTGGTGGAAGCGCCGCATCGGCGAGGGCGTCTGCTACTACTGCCGGCGGGAGGTCGGCCGCGCCAACCTCACGCTGGACCACATCGTCCCGATGGGCCGCGGCGGCCGCTCTACGCGCGGCAACGTCGTCCCCGCCTGCAAGGATTGCAACAACAGGAAACAGTCGCTGCTGCCGGTCGAGTGGCAGGAGTATCTGCGAAGCCTCGGCGTCTCCGAAGACTGACAGCGCGCTGTCTGAATCATTGGACGTTGACGCGCGTCGCGGCACGCGGGTTCAATGGCGTTGCTCGCGAGCAATCGAGTAACCGTCGTGAACCCAAACATCTGGAGGAACGCTGATGAACATTCTTCGCGCGCTCGTCGTCGTGCTCTTCGTGTCCTTCATCTGGCTGATCCCGTCGCCGGCGGTGGCCGCGCCGCCGCACCGCTCGGAGCCCGTGCGGACGGTGGACGCCGCGAGCGACTCCGTCAACATCAACACGGCGGATGTCAAAGAGCTGATGAAGCTCGAAGGCATCGGCCGGAAAGTCGCCGAGAAGATCATCGAGTACCGCGAGCACCACGGCCTGTTCCAGAAAGCGGAGGAGATCCGGAAAGTGGAAGGCATCGGGAGCGGGCTCTGGGAGCGGAACCGCACGCGCATCGTGATCAAGTAACTCCGGCCGCCACTTTTTCTTTGGAGCCTGGCGGGCCCGGTGTAGGATTGGGAAAACCAGCCGGAGCGACAACAGCGCTCCTTCGGCGTCCCCGCCGACAATTCCGCCGGCGGCTGACGCGGCCGGGCCCCGGGCCGGGAGTCGGCATCCGGTTCTGGGTAGGTGGGAACTGGGCCCGCGTGGTGGCCGTGCCGAGAATAGGAGGTGATCCAGCCGATGTGTAACCCTACGGTGATCTGTGAGGTGGTTGCCTCCTAGGCAGGGTCCACGCTAGCTCTGGGTGGAATTGCCTGGGAGTCCAGGCGCCACCGGCCCCGACGGTCCCGCCTCACCAGCGGGGCGGCGCGACGCGCGACAAGCATCACGTGCCGCGGCCACCGTCGGGGCTTTTATTTCTGCTTCTCGCCGCTAGTGTCGCGTCTGCGAACTCATGGTAACGACCGCGCGGCGGGGCCGGCGGGCCCGCACGACAGAGGTCGCCGGACCACGCGGCCCGCGTCCGCGGCCCCGGTGCGGCTGGGCGCCATCCGGGCGCGCCCGGTCCGCTACCACCGGCGCAGGAACGGATTCCCCGCGACCCCTGTCGCCCGCGCCCGTCGGCTCCGGGCCCGCGTGGCGGCAGCTCTTGACATGATTCAGCGACGGGACGCTAGTTGACCGCGCCCGCCGCGCGCGGCACCGGGTGGCCCAGATGGCGCTCGATCGCGCGGAGCTGCTCGCGCTCTTCCGGCGCGGCGAGACTCGACGCGCGGCCGCTCGCCTCGGCCCGCGCCGTGCGGCCGATGCGATGGATGTAATCCTCGGGCGTGTGCGGCAGGTCGAAGTTCACGACGTGCGTGATCTCGGGCACGTCGATCCCGCGCGCGGCGATGTCCGTCGCGATGAGCACGCGGTAGCGACCACTCCTGAAGCCGTCGAGCGCCTCGCGGCGCTGCGACATCGAGCGGTCGGCGTGAAGCCGCGCGACGCGGTGGCCGGCGGCCAGCACCGCGCGCGCCACGCGGTCGGCGCGGTGCTTGGTCCGCGTGAAGACCAGCGTCCGCCCGCGCTCCTCGCCGAGCAGCCTGAGCAGCAGCGGCGTCTTCTTCGGTGCCTCGGCTTGGTAGAGCACCTGGGTCACCTTCGCGACGGGCTTGGCGACCGTGCCGACCTCGACCCGCACGGGCCGGACGAGGTGCTGGCGCACGAGCGTCTCGACCTCGGCCGGCATCGTCGCCGAGAAGCAGAGGGTCTGCCGGTCGAGCGGCGTGACGCGCAGGATGCGTGCAACCTGGGGCGCGAAGCCCATGTCGAGCATCCGGTCGGCCTCGTCGAGGACGACGATCCGGATCGTGCCGAGGGTCACCGTGCGGCGCTCGAGGTGATCGAAGAGCCGTCCCGGCGTCGCGACGATCACGTCGGGGCGCTTCTGGAGGCCCGCGAGCTGCGGGCCCATCGACTCGCCGCCGATGAGCACGAGGGTCCTCACCCCCTGGGCGCCGCCCAGCGTGTTGAACGTCTCCGCAATCTGGAGCGCGAGCTCGCGCGTGGGCGCGAGCACGAGCGTCCGAAGCGCCGCGCTGCCGCGCGCCTTCGGCGCTGAGCCCGCCCCGGTAAGGAGTTCGATGATCGGAATCGTGAACGCGCCAGTCTTGCCGGTGCCCGTCTGCGCGCAGCCGATCAGATCGCGGCCCTCGAGGATCGGGCCGATCGTCTGGGCCTGGATGGGCGTGGGAACGGAATAGCCTGCACGGGCGATCGCGTCGCGCATCGCAGGCGTGAGCGGAATGTCGGTGAACGAGCGAACCATGAGCGTCTGAACCTTTCCTGGTTGTCTGCTAGCTGAGCACCCGGGCCCGTGACTGGGCCCGGGTGGGAGCGAACAGGGAGGAGTTGCTTACTGGACCTTCCGGACGTTGGCTGCCTGAAGACCCTTCGGGCCGCGAGTCACTTCGAACTCGACCCGGTCACCTTCGGCGAGGCTCTTGAAGCCCTGAGCCTGGATGGCGCTGTAGTGGACGAACACGTCCTCGCCACCCTCCTGAGTGATGAACCCGTACCCCTTTGCATCGTTGAACCACTTCACCTGTCCCTGAGCCATACCTCGAACCTCTCCTTGGGGGTCTTCAAGCCCCTTTGTGCTCCCGCCATTGTGGCGGGGTTGCCTTCCAGAATTGGAAGGCAAACAAAAACGCCGCGGGACCTGGGTCCGCGCGGCGTGTGTCTCGATCTCGCACTATCGATGCCTGACTCCGTGTGTACCAGAACCAAGCCCAACAGTGACACGGCGTGTCACGCAAGTCAATCGAATTCTATACGCCGCGTGACGGGCCGGGAGCCGTTCTTGGTGCCCAGCCAGCCCGGGATGGCCACCGAGAAGCGTCCCGCCGTGCCCCCCGCCACCACGACGTGAATCTCTTCAGGCGACGGAAACTTGCTGATCGGCGCGTCCGGCGCGGGCGGCGTTCTCCCGTAGCGCAGATTCGTGCCCTCGCCGTGATCGTCGTCCGGCAGGAGCGACCGGTACGGCACCCGCACGGTCTCGTGGAGGTGGCGCGCGAGCTGCTCCTTCGTCCACCCGTCGCCGGCGAACGTCCGCGCGTGCTCGGGACCGATGACGAGCATCGTGTGAGAGTAGAGGGGGAAGTGCTTGCTGTTCCAGAGGCCGGCCATGGACCAGCCGAGCGAGCCCGCGAGCGCCCGCGCGGTGCGGCTCGCGTGGTCGGAGATGCCGTGCGGCGCGTCGCCCGCGAACAGCGTGACGGCGCTCGAGCCCGGCGCGAAGCCACGGCTCACGTGGTAGGGCGGCCAGGGGCTCGCCTCCTCGTACTCGGCGATGCAGTACGTGTAGCGCCCGGGATGACCGAACGTGGACATGGACGTCTCGCCGGGCTTGGCGCCCCCGATGTTGATCATGAGGAGACGCAGCGCTCTGCCGATCGTCGCGTTGGCGCGGTAGCCCGGGCCGAAGACGCCGAACGCGCTGTTGAGGCCGATTCGCGTGCGCACCGGCCCGTTGACGACGATGAGCGGCGCCGAAAAGTGCGTGGAGGTGGACAGGCCGTGCAGGTTGAACGCGGGGTCGCACGCGCTCTCGGCCGCGGCGAGGAGGACCGGAAGGTACTCGGGCCGGCAGCCGGCCATGACGGCGTTGACCGCGGCCTTCTCGACCGTGAGGCGGCCGTAGTTCGGCGGCATCTCGCCGAGCAGGTCCTCACGGCTCCGGCGCGTTCCCGCGAGCATCCGCTCGACGCGCTCGCGCGTGGGCGGCACGACCGGGAGCCCGTCGGTGACGCCCTTGTCGAACCAGAACTCGAACTCGTCGGTGGTCATCGGAGCGCCCGAAATGCTATACCTGAACGGCGCGGTTCGCCAATCACCACCTCTTCACGCAGAGCCTCCGACGGTGACCAAATGACGGTCGATGTCACGACGGGTGCCATCCTGAGCGTGACGACGCGCGGGCGTTTTGGGGCCGCTCCTTTCCCCCGTCCTTGAAAGGCGAGCCCTGGCGAGAGCGGCCTCGAGCCCTCCACCCGCGGCCGTCGCGCCGACGGAACCCGCTGAAAATCTGAGGATTTTCCCCGAGGCGCTCGGACGCCGAGGATTCGCGTCACGCAGGCAACCGTGATCCTAAACGCCCGGAAATATAGAGTTTTCGTTTCTCGGTGGCACGGACTGTGCTAGTGTTAGGGCGG
>JBGPIS010000017.1:0-16055 GCA_041484965.1 Methylomirabilia bacterium | reverse complement strand
CAGGCGGCGCTTGGCGACGCGCTTCTGGAGATCGTGGTAGGCGTCAGGGTAGAGCGTGCGGAGCGCGAGATCCTCGAGCTCGGCCTTCACCTTGGCCATGCCCAGGCGGTGGGCGAGCGGCGCGTAGATGTCGAGCGTCTCCTGCGCGATCTTGCGGCCCTTGTCTCCGGGCAGGAAGTCGAGCGTGCGCATGTTGTGGAGCCGGTCGGCGAGCTTGATCATGAGGACGCGCAGGTCGCGCGCCATCGCGACCAGCATCTTGCGGAAGTTCTCCGCCTGGCGCTCCTCGCGCGACGAGAACGCCAGCTTGCCGATTTTTGTGACGCCGTCGACGAGCTCCGCGATCTCGCCGCCGAACTCGCGCTCCAGGTCGGCCTTGGTGGCCTTCGTGTCCTCGAGGACGTCGTGCAGGAGCCCGGCCGTGACGGTCGTGACGTCCATCTTGAAGTCGACGAGGAGGCTCGCAACCTCGAGCGGGTGGGAGAGGTAGGGCTCACCGGACGCGCGCTGCTGGCCCTTGTGCGACGCCGCCGAGAATTCGTAGGCGCGGGCCAGGAGACCGAGGTCGGCCCCCGGCTGGTACTTCGGAATCTCCTCGATCAGGGTTTTCAGTTGAGTCATGGAGCGAAACCTTTGATTAAACTAGTAATTTTACACGCCGGTTCGCCGTTCGTCACAGCTTTTTTCGCGGCGCCGCACGCCTCCACAGCTGGCGCGGCTCGATCGACGACCCGAACGGTTGGGGGCTCGACGGGCGGCCCTGAGGGGCCGCGGCCCGGCTCAGGCCTTCGCGACGGCCTTCTTGCCGCGCCGCAGGCGGCCTTCGACGTACTGCGTCCAGTCGACGACGATCGCCGCGGCGACGTAGGTGGTGGAGTACGTCCCGGTGATGACGCCCACGAAGAGGACGAAGGCGAAGTCCTCGAGCGTCTTGCCGCCGAAGAAGAGCAGCACCGCGGCCGAGAAGAAGGTGGTCAGCGAGGTCAGGATCGTCCGGGACAGGGTCTGGTTGACCGCGTCGTTCATCTGCTGGGCGAACGTGAGCCCCTTCGGGATGAACTTGCCGCGGTTCTCGCGGAGCCGGTCGTACGCCACGATCGTGTCGTTGACCGAGTAGCCGATGATCGTCAGGAGCGCGGCGAGCACGGGGAGCGAGAACTCTCGGTTCGTGATGGACAGCGCCCCGAGGCACACCAACACGTCGTGGAGCACGGCGACAACCGCCGCCACCCCGCCCCTCAGGTCGAACCGGACGGCGATGTAGATCGCGATCCACACGAGGCCGACGAGCACGAGGTATATCGCCTGCAACTGCAGATCCCGACCCACCTGTGGGCCGACGAACTCCGCGCGGCGGATCTCGAACTTCCCGAGCGCCGCGTCGGCACCGAGCGCGCCCTGCACGCGCTTCGCGACCTCCTCCGAACCGACCTGGATGAGGGGCAGGCGGATGATGAACTCCCGGGCGTCGCCGAACTCCTGGATGATGCTGTCACCGAGCTGGATCGCCGAGAGGCTCGCGCGGATCTTCGCAACCGCCGGCGCCTGTTCGAACCGCACCTGGACCAAGGTGCCGCCGGTGAAGTCGATGTCGTACCGCAGGCCGCCCCTGGCGACGAGCGAGGTCACGCCGATCAGCGTGAACACGATCGAGACGATGTACGCCCACTTCCTTCGGCCGATGAAATCGTAGTTCGGGTTCTTGAAAAGCTCGATCATTGGGCGGGTGGCTTCATTGTAGCGGGGTCCGCGAGCCCGGCATGAACCGCAGGTGGCCTGATAGAGAGGCGGGTGGCTTCATATCGAGATGGCCTCGACCTTGCGGCGGCCCAGGTAGACGAAGTCAAAGAGAAGGCGCGTGAAGAAGTAGGCGGTGAAGAGGCTCGCCGCGAGTCCGATGAACAGGGACACCCCAAACCCCTTCACGGAACTGGTCCCAAAGCTCAAGAGGATGAGTGCGGTCCCCATGACGGTCAGGTGCGTGTCGATGATGGTGCGGAGCGCGCGCCTGAACCCGGCCTCGATCGCCGAGCGGGGTGTCTTCCCGACCCGCAGCTCCTCACGAATGCGCTCGAAGATGAGGATGTTGGTGTCCACCGCCATGCCGATCGTGAGCGCGATGCCGGCGAGGCCCGGCAACGTGAGCGTCGCGCCGATTGCCGCCATCGCTGCAAAGAGGATGAGGAGGTTGAGCCCGAGCGCCACGTCGGCGATGAACCCGGAGAGCCGGTAATAGAAGAGCATGAACACGAACACGACCACGGCGGAGGCCATGATCGCGATCAGACCCTGGCGGATCGAGTCGGCGCCGAGCGAGGGCCCGACGGTCCGCTCCTCCAGGATCGTGACCGGCGCCGGCAGCGCGCCCGCGCGGAGCACGATCGCGAGGTCGCGCGCCTCGTCCACGGTGAACTGCCCCGTGATCACCGCGCGACCGCCCGGGATCCGCTCGTTGATGCGGGGCGCCGAGTACACGCTGCCGTCGAGGATGATCGCCAGGTGCTTGCCGACGTTCGCCTCGGTGACCTCGCCGAAGATCCGCGTGCCGGTCGCGGTGAACTCGATCGCGACCTGCCAATTGCCCGGCGAGTTCGGGTCCGCCTGCACCTCCGCCCGCGTCAGCTCCGCGCCCGTGAGCAGCCCCCGCTTCTGCACGACGAAGGGGACCTTGCGCTCGGCTTTGGTCTCCTTGTCCACGCGGCGCTGATAGAGCACCTCGGAAGTGTCCGGAAGCTGGCCCTGGAGCGCCTGCTCGACCGGCGTGCGCTCGTCGAGCAGCTTGAACTCGAGCAGCGCGGTCTTGCCGATGAGCGCCTTCGCGCGCGCCGGGTCCTGGACGCCGGGCAGCTGGATCAGGATCCGGTCGCCGCCCTGCCGCGTGATGGTCGGCTCGGTGACGCCGAACTGGTCGACGCGGTTCCGGATGGTCTCGAGCCCCTGCCGGACGGCGTCGTCGCGGAGCCGGTTCGCCTCCTTCTCGGCCATCACGAGCCGGAGGCGGCCCGTCGCCGCGTCCGAGTCCCGTTGCTCGAAGCGCTGGAACTCGGCGGCCACCGTGAGGAGGTCGTTCCACGCCTGCGGCGACGCGAGCTCGACGGCGATGACCGTGTTGCCCTCGCGCGCGATGCCCTTGACGGCGATTCCCTTGCGCTCGAGCTGCGCCTTGAGGTCCCCGGCCGCACGGTCGGTCTGGCTCGCGACGTGCCTGTCACTCTCGACGCCGAGCACGAGGTGGATGCCGCCCTGGAGGTCGAGCCCGAGGTTGATCGTCTTCTTCGGCGGGTAGAGGTACCAGATGGAGCCGAGGATCACGGCGGAAACGAGGACGATCCGCGGCCAGACGTTCCTAGGCATTCTTGTCGCCCTGGACCTCCACGATCCGCCCGATGGCCGTCCGGTCGAACTCGAGCTTCACCTGGTCTGCGACGCGGAGCACCACCTTCGTCTCCTCGAGACCGGTCACCGTGCCGTGCAGCCCGCCGGAGGTGACGATCCGGTCGCCCTTTTTGAGCGATTTGAGCATCGTCTCGCGTTCGCGCTTCTGCTTCTGCTGGGGACGGATCAGCAGGAAGTAGAAGATCGCGAAGATCGCGACGAAGAACATGACCTGCGTGAACATCGCACTCGAGCCACCGAGGTTCATCGAGCTTCGTCCCCTCCAGAGAGATTAATCGCGCGAAACATCCACGGATGATACTGCATAACGCGCGAAAAACCGAGCCTTGAATGCCCGAAACGCGCCGTCGAGGATCGCCGCGCGCATCGCGCGCATGAGCCCCAGGAAGAAGTGGACGTTGTGGAGCGAGAGCAGGCGGTACGCGAGCAGCTCTTCCGACATGAAGAGGTGGCGGAGGTAGGCGCGCGAGAAGCGCCGGCACGCGTAACAGGCGCACTCCGCGTCGAGCGGCGCCGCGTCGCGCGTCCAGCGCGCCTGCTTGAGCGTCACGGGCCCGGCCCACGTGAAGCACTGGCCGTTGCGCGCGTTGCGGGTCGGGAGCACGCAGTCGAACATGTCCACGCCGCGGGCCACCGCCTCGACGAGATCCTCGGGCTTGCCGACTCCCATCAGGTAGCGCGGGCGGTCCGCCGGGAGGCGCTCCGCGACGAGCCCGGTGAGGTCGTACATCGCGGGCTTGGGCTCGCCCACCGCCATGCCGCCGATCGCGTAGCCGTCGAAGCCGAGCGCTACGGTCTCGTCCGCCGCGCGCCGCCGGAGGTCATCGTCCGTCCCGCCCTGGACGATGCCGAAGAGCGCCTGGCCCGCGGGCCCGCCCTCGGCGTGGGCCGCCTTCGACCGCGCGGCCCAGCGGAGGGTCCGCTCCAGCGAGCGCGTGGCGACCTCGCGCGGAGCCGGGTACGCGAGGCACTCGTCGAGCGGGTGGATGACGTCGGCGCCGAGCGCGTGCTGGACCTCGATCGCACGCTCCGGCGAGAGGAAGTGCGTCGAGCCGTCCACGGGCGAGCGGAACTCCACCCCTTCCTCCGTGATCCTCCGGAGCTTCGCGAGGCTCCACACCTGGAACCCGCCGGAGTCGGTGAGGAGCGCGCCCTCCCAGCCCATGAAGCGGTGGAGGCCGCCGAGCTCGCGAATCAGCTCGGCGCCGGGGCGGAGCGAGAGATGGTAGGTGTTGCCCAGCACGATCTGCGCGCCCGCCTCCCTGAGCTCGTCCGGTGAGAGGCTCTTCACCGCCCCGCGGGTGCCGACGGGCATGAAGACGGGCGTCTCGACCACGCCGTGCGGTGTCGTGAGCCGGCCCGCGCGCGCGGCCCCGTCCGTCGTGAGGAGCGCGAAGGTCACAGGATCAGCGTCGCGTCGCCGTACGAGTAGAAGCGATAGCCCGCCCTCACGGCATGAGCGTAGGCCGCCAGGATCAGCTCCCGGCCCGCGAGCGCCGCGACGAGGACGAGCAGCGACGAGCGCGGCAGATGGAAGTTCGTGAGGAGCCCGTCCACGACGCGGAAGCGGTGGCCGGGCACGATATAGAGGTCGACGGCGCCGTCGAGTGCCGCCACCGTTCCGTCCGCCCCCGCGGCGCCTTCCAGCGCCCGCACCGTCGTCGTGCCGACCGCGATCACCCTGCGGCCCTCGGCACGCGCCCGGTTGACCGCGTCCGCGACCGGCGTGGGCAGCGCGACGCGCTCGGGCGGCAGGACGTGGTCCTCCACCCGCGCGGTCTTGATCGGCCTGAAGGTGGCCGGACCGACGTGGAGCGTCAGCGCGTGGACCTCGACGCCACGCACCCGCAGCCGCTCGAGCACGTCGGACGTGAAGTGCAGTCCCGCAGTCGGCGCGGCGATCGAGCCCGGCCTCCGCGCGTAGACGGTCTGATAGCGGTCCCAGTCCTCCAGCGCGGGCTTCGCGTGCCGGGTGATGTACGGCGGAAGCGGGGGCAGGCCGTGCGCGTCCAGCAGCTCCGCGACCGTGCCGTCGAGCCGCTCGACCAGGCGCGCGCCGTCGTCGAGAACATCGACGACGCGGAGCCGCGCGCCGGAGGCCTCGAGCTCGACGCCGGCGCGGCATCGCCGGCCGGGCCTGACGAGCGCCGTCCAATTCCCGTCGGGCCGGCCCTCGAGGAACAGGAGCTCGACGGGCCGGCCGCGGGGATCGGCGGCGAAGACGCGCGCCGGGATCACCCGCGAGTCGTTCACCACGAGGCAGTCCCCCGGACGCAGGAGCTCCGGCAGGTCGGCGAAGACGCGGTCCTCGAGCGCGCCGCGGACGCGATCGATCAGGAGCAGGCGCGAGGCGTCCCGCGCCTCGGCGGGCGCCTGGGCGATCGCGCCGGGCGGAAGCTCATACGCAAACCGCGCGAGGTCCATGACGAGCCAGTGTACATGGCCGCGCCCGCAGACATCCTGGAGCGCCTCCCTCACCTCGCCGAGGCGCGCCGGCGAGGCGAGGGCGCCGACGGCCCGTCGGTGAGACTCCGAGCTTCACGCCCGGCGCGAGAGCGGCTCGGCGCTCACGAGCACGAACGCGACCCGGCTGGGCCGGTCGCTCCGGTTGCTCCAGGCGTGGCTGGTCCCACGCTGGACGAGACAGTCGCCGGCGCTGAGCAGGACCTCGCCCTCGTCCATGACCGCCCAGATCTCGCCCGAAACCACGACCGCGTAGTCCACGGTGTCGGTCCTGTGCATCCCGGGATGCCGCGGGTTGTCCTCGATGAGTGCGTGCGCCGCGCCCATCTTCGCGAAGACCGCGCGCCGCTCGGCGGGCGACGCGTGCTTCCAGCGCTCGCTGTCGGGCGGGAACTCGACGACGCGGAAGATCGAGCCGCCCTGCGGGGGCTCGAGCACGACCGGGCGGGCGGCCGGATCGCCGGGCCGGCTGTTCTCGGCCGGCGTCTTGGCCGTTACCCAGAGATCGGTGAGACCCGAGCCGGGGCCCGTCGTCAGCACGTTGGGGCTCGGCCCGTCCTGGACGATCACGGATCTACCACGCGCGTCATGGCCGGTCACGACGCGGCGCACGGGAGCGAGTGAGCTTTGCATGGGGCCTCCTTCGTGGGGGTGCTGGGGTGAAGCTTAGCCGAAGCGCGGCCCCGCCGCCGCGCTGCCAGCCGCCCAGAATTAAGGTTGACAGTATATTATCAATTAGGTATACCTAACCTCCACCAGCTTGGCGGGAGGAGGATCCGATGAGACGCGTCGTGCTCGTGCTCGCGACGTTCGGTATCGCGGTCGCCGCGGCCGCCGCCCTCGCGGCGGACCCGCCGGAGATCGCCGTGACCATCGAGAAGAACCGCTTTCAGCCGGACGAGATCCGGGTGAAGGCCGGCGTCCCGTTCGTGCTCGTCGTCACCAACAAGGACGCCGGGCCCGAGGAGTTCGAGAGTAAGGAGCTGAGGATCGAGAAGGTGATCCCGGGCGGCAAGACGCTGAAGATCAGGGTTCGGGCGCTCAAGCCGGGCACCTACCCGTTCGCCGGCGAGTACCACGAGACGACGGCGAAGGGCCGGATCGTGGCGGAGTAAGGCAGGGCGGACAGGCTCAGCCGCCATGGGCGCCACATTCGTCATCACGCTGCGCGAGGCCTTCGAGGCGGCGCTGCTGCTCGGCATCGTCTACACCTATCTCGACAAAGTCGGCGCGCGGCAGCACTTCCGCTACGTGACGGCCGGCGGAGCGCTCGGCCTCCTCGCGAGCGTGGCGATGGGCGTGGTGGTCGCGTTCGCCTCGGGCCCGCTGCTCGACCTCGGGCCGGACCTCGTGACGGTCGCCGTGATCTTGCTCGCGGTCGTCCTCCTGACGTGGCACGGCTGGTGGATGCGGCAGCACGCGCGCGAGATCGGGGGCGACGTCCAGCGCCGGATCGACGAAGCCGAGGCGACGCAGAGGCTGTGGCTCGTCGGCCTCATCGCGTTCACCGGGGTGTTCCGCGAGGGCGCCGAGACGGTGCTGTTCCTCTGGGGGCTCGTGAGCCAGACGAGCGTCACCGGCTTGAGCGGCATCACCGGCGGCGTGCTCGGCATCGGCGCGGCCTCGGCGCTCGGCTGGGCGATCTTCCGGGGCGGGCGCAAGCTGAGCCTGCAGCGCTTCTTCTCGGTGACCTCCACGCTGCTCCTGGTCGTTGCCGCCGGGCTCTTCAGCACCGCCGTCGGCAAGCTCCAGGGCCTGGGCGTGCTGCCGGCGACCGACGCGCTGTGGGACACCTCGGCGTTGCTGAGCGATCACAGCGTCATCGGCGGATTCCTGAGCGGCCTCGTCGGCTATCGTGCCCGACCCTCACTCCTCGAGGTCGCCGGCTACGCCGCGTATCTCGTCGCCGCCGGGGCGCTCTTCTTCGGCGACTTTGGATCTGGACGCGGGCGGCCTCCACGGAACGCGGAGACGGGGCGGTCCGATCGCGCCCTGACGTCATGATGGTGTGCCTCCAAGCGTCATCCAGCAGGTCGGCGAGACGCACTATCTCGCGCAGCAGATCAAGGGCGGTGAATGAATAGCGCGCAGAGCGGCGGGGGTCGGCGGCCGGGAGTGCTTCGCGCCGGCGCGCTGACGGCTCAGCCGATCTTCGAGCCGGGCGCGACGGCTTGGTCGGGGCGGAGCAGGATCACCTCACCCGCCTCGTCGTAGGCGCCGAGTACCAGCACCTCGGAGACGAACGGGCCGATTTGCTTCGGGGGAAAGTTGACGACGGCGACGACGTGACGGCCGATCAGGTCGGCGAGGCGGTAGTGGTGCGTGATCCGGGCGCTCGAGCGCTTGACTCCGAGCGGCCCGAAGTCGATCCAGAGGCGGTACGCCGGTTGCCGCGCCGCGGGAAAGTCCTTGACGTCGGTGACGACCCCGACGCGGATGTCGATCTTCTCGAAGTCCTGCCAGGAGACGGAGATCGTCACTGCGCGGAGTGATTGCCGAGCGTGCCGAGCGTCGTTCCCGGGTAGTAATACTCGAGGATCTGCTCGGCCTTGTACCCCTGCTCCCCCATCCTCTTGGCGCCCCACTGGGACATGCCCACGCCGTGGCCGTACCCGCGCCCGGCGAAGCGCGCGATGGCGCCGTCCACCGCGACGGCGAAGAGCGTGGACCTGATCGTCTCGTAGCCGACCATGCGGCGGAAGTCGTTGCCGCGGACGCGCACGCTGCCGCGCCCGCCGTGGATCGTGAGGACCGACGCGCGGAGCGAGGGCGTACGCTCGGCGATCTGGATGGCGGTGATCGAGCCGACGTCGAGGCCGTTGCGGCGGAGGATCTCGGCGAGGTCGGCGAGGCGGAGGTCGAGGCTCCAGTAAAAGTGGGGCGCGGCTGTCGAGAACTCGTCGCGGATCGCCCTGAGCGCGGGCATGTTGCGCGCGGCGAAGACGGTGCGCGGGTCTTCGGTGTAGCCACCGCTCGCGGAGTGGTAGAACGCCGGGAAGAGCGCTCCTTCCCAGAAGAGCACCTGCCCCGCCGTCTCACGGACCGCCTCCCAGATCGGCGAGGCGGCCGGCACGCGGCCCGCATACGCCTGGTGGACGGTCGAGGCGACGATGTGGTAGGGCTTGCCGACGTTGAGCGTCCGGTGGTACGCGGCGTAGGTGCGGGCGACGATTGCCTGAGCGCGGAGCGTCTCGAGCGGCCACTGCTCGCTCGTCTCGGCGCGCAGGACGCCGACGACGTAATCCTCGAGCGGGAGCTCGTTGACGATCGCCATGCCGTCGCCGTTCGTCACGAGCTCGAGGGACGCCGGATACTCGCGCCCGTTCATGCGGATGGGCCGCTCGCTCGTGAGCCGGAAGCCCGTCGCCCGCCGACCGTCGATCTCGACGCCCAGGCCGTTCACGGTCGCCCGGACAACGTCCGCGCGCCATCCCCGAGGAGCGGCGCAGTCGGGGCAGGCGTCGAGCTCACTCACCTCGATGTCCGTCCCGCGGAGCTCGACGACGCGCGCGCTCTCCGCGAGCGCCACGCGGATCGTACCGGAGGCCCAGGCGGGCGTCGCGGTCATGATGGTCGTCGCCAGGACGGCAAGAACTGTCGGAGCGAGGACCGCGAGACCGTGTCGCACGGCGGGTGGCCTGGGGGGGATACGCGGCGGCTGCGTTCTCATCTCCGATTGATCAGGTAGAGCGCCAGCGTGAGGACCACGCTGAGCAGGAGCGACGTGGCGAGCGGGAAGTAGAACGTCCAGTTGCCGCGCTGGACGTGGATGTCGCCCGGCAGCCGCCCGAGGAACGGGACGCGGTCCACGAGCATCAGGACGACACCGGCCAGGGCGAGCAGCACTCCGAAGACGACGAGCAGCCGGCCGACGTCGTTCACGCCGCTCACTGTAGCGACCTCCGCGAGGCCGGCGTGGACCGTGGGCGTGCGAAGCCGCAGCGTGTCCGACGCGCGAGGCGAGCCTGAGTGAGCCGGCCTGCTGTCGGCACGCGGGGCTTCCCTTGTAGCGGGGTCCGCGAGCCCGGCTCGCACCGTGGGTGGCCTGCCGTCGGCACGCGGGGCTTCACTTGTAGCGGGGTCCGCGAGGCCGGCTCGCACCGTGGGTGGCCTGCTGTCGGCACGCGGGGCTTCACTCGAAGAGTCTCGCCTGCCCGGGCGCGCCCGCCGGAGGCTGCTTGCCGAGATGCTGGTAGGCCTCGCGCGTCGCGCGCCGGCCGTTCGGCGTCCGGACGATGAACCCGATCTTCAGCAGGTACGGCTCCACCATCTCGGAGAGCGTCTCCGCCTCGTCGTTGATCGTTGCCGCGACTGCCTCGAGGCCGACCGGGCCGCCGCCGTACTGGTCGATGATCGCGCCGAGGAAGCGGCGGTCGAGCCGGTCGAGGCCGCGCGCGTCGACGCCCTCGCGGTCGAGCGCGTCGTGCGCGATCGCCTCCGTGATGACGGGGCTCCCGTGCACCAGCGCGTAGTCGCGCACGCGGCGGAGGAGGCGATTCACGATGCGCGGCGTGCCGCGCGCACGGCGCGCCATCTCCCGGGCCGCGTCCGGCTCGACGCGCGACTCGAGAATCGCTGCCGAGCGCGTCACGATCCGCGTGAGCTCCTCGTCCGAGTAGAAATCGAGGTGGTGGAAGATTCCGAAGCGCTCGCGGAGCGGGGCCGAGAGCATGCCGGGGCGCGTCGTGGCCGCCACGAGCGTGAAGGGGCGGAGCGCGTACTTGAGCGTGCGGGCGTGCAGGCCCTTGTCGATGACGAAGTTGACGGCGAAGTCCTCCATCGCCGGGTACAGGAGCTCCTCGACGGCACGCGGCAGGCGGTGGACCTCGTCGATGAACAGGACGTCGCTCGCGGCGAGGTTCGTCAGGATCCCCATGAGGTCGGCGCCGCGCTCGATGGCCGGGCCCGACGTCGTCACGAGCGTGGTACCCATCTCGTTCGCGATGATGCCGGCGAGCGTGGTCTTGCCGAGGCCGGGCGGCCCGTAGAGAAGGACGTGGTCTACGCACTCGTGGCGGAGCTTCGCCGCCTCGACCGAGACGCGCAGGCTCGCGACCGCCTGCTCCTGGCCGACATACTCCTCGAACGAGCGCGGCCGGAGCTGGCGCTCGAACTGCGCTTCCTCGGGCACCGCCACACGGCTCAGAATCCCCCCCTCGTCGGGCGCGGCGGCGGCACTCACTTCTTCTCCCCGCGGTAGATCTCGTCGAAGAGCTCCTCCGGCGTCGTGACGGTCGGGCGCCGGCGGAGCGCGTCGGTGATGAGCTGGGAGGCCTCGGAGGGCCGGTGGCCGAGCTGCTTGACGAGAACGTCCCAGACGAGCTCCCGCAACCCATCGGCGTCGGCGGGCGTCGGCTTCGCCTCGAGAGGCGCGGTGGAGCCACCCTCGCGCGCGAGGGCAAACTTGGCGACCTTGCTCTGAAGCTGGGCGACGATGTTCTTCGCCTTCTGCGGCCCGATGCCCGGCAGCGAGCGCAGATACTTTTCGTCCTGGCGGGCGATCGCAGCGGCGAGCTCGGCCACGGGCGCGGCGAGCGCGCGGGCGGCCACCATCGGGCCGATGTCCTTCACCGTGATGAGCTTCTCGAAGAACTCCTTGTCGAGGTCCGACGTGAACCCGATCAGCACCGGGCGCGGCTGGTCGCGCGTCGCGTGGTAGTAGATGACGAGCTCGAGCTCGCTCCCCTTCTCGCCGCTGCCCGCGCTGACATGCTCGAGCTGGCGGATCGCGATGGGCGGCAGGAACACCTCGTAGCCGACGCCGCCGCACTCGAGGACGATCCGGTCCTCGAGCTTGCGGCGCACGCGTCCGGTGAGCGTCGCGATCACGGCAGTGCGAGCTGAGCCGCGTCCGCGCGGCGAGGCGAGCGGCGACATGACCGGAAATGTGCGAGCGGTGAAATGGTTCTCATCCGATCCGTCCACCCAGCCGGGAGAAACCCGTGAGCGCGAGCGCGAGCGCGTCGGCGACGTGGGAGGGTGTGGGAAGCGCCTCGAGCCCCAGGAGCCGGCGGACGCAGTGCTGGATCTGCTCCTTCGAGGCGGCGCCGTGGGCGGCGATCGCGCGCTTCACCGCGGCCGGCGCCAGCGGCAGCACGGCCACGTCGCGCTGGCGCGCGGCCAGGCAGATCACACCGCGGGCGTGGGCCATGAGGAGCGCCGTGCGCGGGAACTTGTACTCCGTGTAGAGGTCCTCCAGGATCAGCGCCGACGGGGCGTGCTCGGCGAGCAGCCGGTCGATCCCGTCGTAGATGCGCTGGACGCGGGCCTCGAGCGAGAGCTCGCGGCCGGTGGTGATGACGCCGCTGGCGAGCACCACCACACCGCCGACGCCGGGCTCGATGAGCCCGTACCCGGTGGCCACGAGGCCGGGATCGACCCCGAGGACCTTGAGGTCAGGCAGCCGCGATGGCCTCGAGGACCTCGTCGGGAATGTCGTAGTTCGCGTACACGGACTGAACGTCGTCCAGCTCCTCCAGCGCCTCGATCAGGCGCACCACGCTGGCCGCGTCCTTGCTCTCGACCCTCACCAGGTTCTTAGGCACCCAGGTCACCTGGGCCTCGAGCACGGGCACGCCCGTCTTCAGCAGCGCGTCGCGCACCGAGTCCATTTCAGCAGGGGGGGTGATGATCTCGAAAGCTTTTTCGGCGCGCCGCATGTCCGCGGCGCCCGCGTCGAGGGCCTTCGCGAGGAGGTCGTCCTCGGCGATCTTCTCGGCGTCCACCTGGATGACCCCCGTGCGCTCGAACATCCACGCGACGGCGCCGGCGGAGCCCATGTTGCCGCTGTGCTTCTCGAAGACGTGCCGGATCTCGGGGCCCGTGCGGTTGCGGTTGTCCGTGAGGACCTGGATCAGCACGGCGACGCCGCCCGGGGCGTAGCCCTCGTAGGTGATCTCCTCGTAGGACTCGCCGGGGAGTTCGCCGGTGCCCTTCTGGATCGCCCGCTTGATGTTGTCCTGGGGCATGTTGGCTTCCTTCGCGGATTCGATCGCGGCCTTCAGGCGCATGTTCGCCTTGGGGTCCCCCCCGCTGCCCTTCGCCGCGACCGTGATCTCGCGGAGGATCTTCGAGAACAGCTTCCCCCGCTGCACGTCCGCCTTGCCCTTCTTCCGCTTGATCTGCGACCACCGGGAATGCCCTGACATCGTCCTACCTTCTTTCGTTCGACAGTGCGGCCTTCAGTCGCTTCACGCGCTCGAGCCTCCCGCTCCGCCGCGCCACCGCCTCGTCCCAGCGGCGCCGCTCGCCGGGCGTCTCCGGCGTGAACGGCGGGCAGGACTGCGGTCGCAGGTTCGCCCCGAGGTGCACGAACGTCAGAAACGCGGTGCAGGCGTGCCGCATCTCCCCCGACCAAGGTACTTCAGCCAGAACCTTGATGCCAATCTCGAGGGACGCCGTGCCGACGTAGTTGAGCCCCGCCTTGAACGTGATCACCTCGTGCGTGAGGATCGGCGAGTAGAAGTCCATCGCGTCGAGGCACGCCGTCATCACGACACCCTTGCAGTATCGCATCGAGAGGATCCCCCCCGCCTCGTCGAGGGCCATGAGCATCTTGCCGACGAACATCGTGTTTCCGAAGAGCGCGTCTTCCGGGAGCACGCTGCGCGCGGACTCGAAGCGCCAGCGCACGTCGGCCTCCACATCGGTCGCCGTGTCGCGCAGCCGCGCCGCCTTCTGGGCGAAGCGCGCCAGGCGCTGTTCGCGCCGCGTGCGCGCGGCGGCGACCAGCTCGCGCTCGCGCGCGTCGCCCGGCTCGATCTTGTCGGCGACCGGCCGCGGCCGGATGCCGTCGTCCACCTTGACGAACACGAGGTGGGAGTTGAGCGTGACCGCGCGCTCGCCGGTCTGGACGTTCTCCGCCCACACGCGCACGCCGACCTCGAGCGAGCTCGTCCCCACGTCCTCGACCTGGGCGCGGAGGATCGCGATCTGGCCGACCTTGACGGGGTGCAGGAAGTCGATGTCGTCCATCGCCCCCAGCACCACGTGGCCGCGCGCGACGCGCGCCGCCGCGAGTGTGCCCGCCTGCGTGATCCACTCCATCATCCGGCCGCCGTGGATCTGGCCTGGCCCGCCCGCGTGCTCGGGAAACACCCAATTGACCATCTCGACGACGGTGTCGGCGATCGACAGCATACCGTGGAATGTACCACCTTGACCGGCCGACGAGCGCCTCGCGGCGCGGTAGGCGGCGACCGACGCGACGTCGCTATTGCGGCCCGCCAGGCGCGGCCTCCAGCGTGACCGTGTCGAGGCGGTGGAAGCCCGTCGGGTGCAGGCGCAGCCCCCGCACGTCGCTCCGCGCGAGCGCCCAGTGGAGCCGCACATAGATGGGGAGCCACGGCAGGTCGGCGGCGAGCAGCGCCTGCGCGCGCTGGTAGAGCCGCTGGCGCTCGGGACGGAACGAGAGCTGGCTTGCGCGGATCAGCGTGTCGTCGAGCTTCGGGTTCCGGTAGAAGGAGAAGTTCAGGGCGCGGAGGCCCCGGGTCGCCGCCTCGCTCGTCGAGAGCGGGAAGAGGAAGAAGTGGGGATCGCCCGCCGTCACGAGGGCCTCGACGAGCGCCAGGTCGTGCTCGCCCTGCTGGAGGATCGCCTTGAACGCTTCGGGCGCCTCGGCCCTCACGCTCACCTGGATCCCCGCCGTGCCGAGGGCGAGCTGCGCCGCCTCGGAGAGCTTCGGCAGGTTCACCGGCCCCGCCTCCGACGACACGAGCAGGGTCGGATTGAGCCCGTTCGGCCAGCCACCCTCCGCGAGCAGCGACTTCACCGCGTCGCGGCCGCCGCCCAGGATGGGCGAGCCCTCGCGCCGGGCCCAGACGCCGGGCGGGAGAAAGGACTGCAGCGGTACCGCCGCGCGATCGAGGGCGACGCCGATGACGGCCGGGTCCAGCGCCGCCGCGACGGCCTGGCGCACCTTCTTGCGTGAGAACGGCTCCTTCTCCGTCTGGAAGACGAGGTAGCCGACGCGGAGCCCAGGCACGGAGAGCGCGCCCCCGGTGCGGCGTGGCGGCGCCCCCGGGAACCAGACGTCGAGCGCCTTCGCGTCGAGCTCGGCCTCGGCCTGCTCGTCGGTCTCCACGTCGAGCACGACGAGGCGCTCGGACTTCTGCGGCCCGGCCCAGTGGCCCGGCACCGCTTCGAGCGCCAGGCGCCCGCTCGTCGCGTCCACGACGCGGTAGGGCCCGGTACCCACCAGGCGCCCGTCGTCGCCGGTCGGCGCGCGCGCGACGGCGAGCGCCGGATGGGCGAGCACCGTAAGCAGCGGCGCGTAGGGCTGGATCAGCACGATCTGCACGGTGCGCGGGTCCGGCGCCCGCACCTCGCGGACGACACCCGGCGTCCCGCGGAAGAGCGCCGACCAGGCCGTCGGCACCGCCGACGCGGCCGCGTGCAGCTGGCGGTCGAAGCTCGCGACCACCTCCGCAGACGTGAGCGGCGCGCCGTCGTGGAACTTCACGTTGTCCCGGAGCGTGAACGACCACACGAGGCCGTCGCGCGAGGTGGTCCAGCGCGTGGCGAGGGCGGGCTCGACGTCGGTGCGCCCCTCGCGGTAGGCGACGAGCGTGTCGAACACTTGGCGCGCGATGAGGGGCGTCGCGCCCTCGAGGGCCGACGCAGGATCGAGCGTCGCGGGCATGCCGGGCACGCCGATGCGGACCTCGCGCCGGATGCTCGCCGTGCCCGTGCTCAGTCCCTGCGCTCGCGCGTCCGACACGGACGCGAGCGCAACCAGCACGAGGAGGGGGCCGCTGCGACGTAACACCGGGCCGAGCATCGGCCTCTCTTTATACGTGGAACCGATGCTAGGCGCCACCCGTTTCCAGGGCAAGAACCGGGCGCCGTTCGGTACGGAACTTGCTCCCAATGGGGTCACGGACCGCGCAGGGGCGTGGATATGGACAGGCCTGCGGACGCCGAAGGGGGGAAATGCAACGAATTCAACAGGTCAACGATCGGTAAGTAAGCGGCCAACCTTGACTTTCTTTTTTCCAGCCGCCTATACTCGACATGAGGCGAAATGAGCGGGCGCGAGCGGCGCACGAGGGGTCAAGCGAGAAGGGATGGGCTATGAAGGAGTTCGACAAGAAGAGTAGCCCGAGCCGGGAGGGGTTCTCGAAGTTCCTCCCTGCGTCCATGTCCGATTCGAGCACGCGCCGCCGCCTCACGGAGTACGAGATCCAGGTGCAGGACCT
>JBGPIS010000016.1:0-16158 GCA_041484965.1 Methylomirabilia bacterium | reverse complement strand
GCACGCCCCGGAACATCCGAATATAATGACGCCGATGTCCGAGTGTGGCTCGAGCAGCCCCTCATCGATCGAGTGTCGGCAGATCGCCGAGCTGCTCGGGGACTACCTCGAGGGGACACTCCCACGCGACACGCGTGAGCTCCTCGAGTGGCACATCGAGGGCTGCGCGCCGTGTGTCGCCTTCGTCAACACCTACCGAGGCACGATTGACGCCGCGCGCAAGCTGCGAGAGATCGAGATTCCGTCCGAGCTGAAGAAGCGGTTGCTCGCCGTGCTGAAGACGCAGCGCGCCGCTAAGCCGTAACCCGGATCACCGGCTCCCGAACGACTTCGCCGATCTCCCAGCACTCCTCGCCGCGGCGCCTGAACGCGTCCGCCACGCCCCGCGCCCTGTCGGCCGTCACCGAGAAGAGGAGGCCGCCCGAGGTCTCGGCCTCCGCGAGGACCGAGGCGAGCACGCCGGGCACGGCCGGGTCGATCTGGAGGCCCCGGCCGAAGACCGCGTCCACGTAATGTCGGTTGCGCTTCATGCCACCGCTGAAGTGCCCCGCCTCCGCGAGCTCGCGGGCGCCGCCGAGCAGCGGGAGCCGTGAGGCGGCGATCACGATGCCGGCCCCGGACGCCTGGACCATCTCTCCCGCGTGGCCCAGAATGCCGAAGCCGGTGATGTCGGTCGCGCCGCTGGCACCCGACTCGCGCGCGACCTCGGCGGCGACGCGGTTCAGCCTGAGCATGCTCTTGACCGCTCCCGCGAGCGCGTCGGCGCTCGCCGCGCCGTTCTTCGCCGCGGTCGTGATCACGCCGGTGCCGAGCGGCTTCGAGAGAAAGAGCCGGTCGCCGGACCGCAGGCCACCCTTGATGAGGATGCGCTCGGGATGGACACGGCCCGTCACGCAGAGACCGTACTTCGGCTCGGCGTCCACGACCGTGTGGCCGCCCGCGATCACGCCGCCGGCCTCGACGACCTTCTCGCTGCCCCCGCGGAACACGTCGGCGATGATCGCCTTGGACATCTCGCGCGGGAATCCCGCGATGGCGAGCGCGAACAGCACCTCGCCGCCCATCGCGTAGACGTCCGACATGGCGTTGGCGGCCGCGACGGCGCCCCACGTCCACGGATCGTCGACCACCGGCGGGAAGAAGTCGACCGTCGCGACGATTGCGAGGTCGGCGGCGAGGCGATAGACGGCGGCGTCGTCGGCTGCCCCTAGGCCGACGAGCAGGTCGCGGTGGGCCATCCCCGCAGGCTTGAGCGCCGCCAGCACCTCCTGGAGATCTCCAGGAGCCATTTTCGACGCTCAGCCCGCGCAGGCGGCGTACGAGGTGAGCCGGACCTCCGCGTGGGTGTGCTCGGTCATCGTGTGGGTTAGGACGTCCGCGGCGGCGCCTCGGATTCCACGAATTCGACAAACGCCTGGGCGAGCGGCGAGCGCGTCCGGCCGCGGTGGGTCACGAGATAGAAGGCGCGCGCCACGCGCAGGTCCTTTACCCTCACGCAGTGGAGCAGGCCCGCGCGGCACTCGTCTTCGACCGCCCGCTTGGAGACCAGCGCGATGCCGACGCCCGAGCGCACCCCCTGCTTGATCGCCTGGGTGGAGCCCATCTCGCCGACCACGCGCAACCCCGACAGCGCGGTGTGAGCGTCGGCCAGCGCGCGCTCGAGCGCCTCGCGCGAGCCCGAGCCCCGCTCACGGACGATCAGCGGCTCGGTTTTCAGATCTGCCAGCATCACACTCTTCCGTCCCCTCCAGGGATGGCCCGACGGGACGACGACCACGAGCTCGTCCGACATCAGCGCGCGGGAGGCGAGCGTCTTCGGGCCGGGCGGCGCGCCGACGACGGCGACCTCGGCGCGCCCCTCCTCGACCCACTCCATCACCTGCCGGCTCGAGCCGATCAGCAGCGAGATCAGGATGTCGGGATACTTCGTCTTGAACCGCCCGATGAGCGCGGGCAAGACGTACTCGCCGGGGATCGTCGAGCCGCCGACGACGAGCTCGCCGCTCATGCGCCCCTGGAACTGGTCGAGCGCCTGCCGCGCCTCGCGCGAGAGCGCGAGCAGGCGCCGCGCGTAGCCGAGGAGCAGCTGCCCGGCGCGCGTCGGCGCGGCGCTGCGGCCGAGCCGGTCGAGGAGCTGAAGGCCGACCTCGTCCTCGAGCGCGCGGACGTGCTCGGAGACGGTCGGTTGTGTGAGCGAGAGCGCCTCGGCGGCACGCGAGAAGCTACCGAACTCGGCCACCTTCGCGAACACCTCGAGGCGGCGGAGATCCATTGGAGGGCTACCGGACGGTGGAACGGGCGATCAGTGGCAGGAGCAGCCGCCGCCGCAGCACCCGCCGCCCGCCGACATGGTGGACGGCGTGAAGCTGCCGGCGGTCTTCAGGCCGAAGACCGAGAGCTTGCGCATGACCTCGGGGCTCTCGCACGCGGGGCACGCGACGGACGCCGCGGCCGCGGCGACGTACTTCTCGAACTCCTTGTCGCAGCGCTTGCACCGATACTCGTAGATCGGCATCCGGCTACTCGCCTCCGCGCTGCACGTAGCTCTTCACGAACTCTTCGGCGTTCTCCTCAAGGATCTCATCGATCTCGTCGAGGAGCTTGTCGATGTCTTCCTTGATCTTCTTGCCCTTCTTCGCAAGCTCGGGGCTCGCCGCCGCACCGTCGCCGCCTTCGGCAGGCTTGGTGGGCCGGGTCTCCTTCTTCTTCTGCTCAGCCATCTCGCCCTCCCTTGACGCATTCTAGCACCCGCCACCCCCTACGCCCGCCGAAACTGCTTGCTGAGGGTCAGGGTTTGGTGCTGGTAGGACGAGCCGAGCCCGACCCCGTAGACGCGCTCGGGCCGCGACCTGAGACGCTCGAACCACACCTTGAACGAGGTCTGGCCGTCGTACACCATGAACGGCACCTCGCGGGCCCGTACCTCCATGACAACCTTCGTGCCCGGAACGCTCCCGTCGCCGTAGCCGAACCCCGGGTCGAAGAACCCGGCGTAGTGGGTGCGGATCTCGCCCGCGCCCGCGTCGTACACGACCATCTCCGCGGCGAACTCGGGCGGCACGCGGATGCGCTCCTTGGATACGAGAATGTAGAAGCGGTTCGCCTCCAGGATGTACGCGTCGCGCGCCGGCCGCTTGATCGGCTCCCAGAACTCGGCGGGATCGTAGTGCCCCACCCTGGCGAGGTCCACGGCCGGAGGGTTCGGATGGGCGCGATAGCCGATGATCCCGCCGGTGAGCCGCCCCGAGAGGTCGATCCCCATGCAGAGCCCGTCGTTGAAGACGGCGCGCTCCGCCGGGATCGGCCGGCCGTCGTCGTCGTAGAGCAGCGGCGTCTCGCGGTAGGTCCGCGCGAGCTCGAGGTCGGTCAAGGACGTGTGCCCCACCAGCAGGCGAAGCTGGTTCAGGGACAGGCCGACGTGCACCCGAACGGGAAATGACTGAGGCGAAACCTCGAGGTAGAGCGGTCCCTGGTAGCCGGGGCGGATCTCGTCGAAGCGCGGCGTCCGGTCGGTGATGACGCGCGTGAAGATGTCGAGCCGGCCCGTCGTGCTCTTCGGGTTCGAGCGCCCCCGCACGTGCGGCGGCAGGTGGAGCGACTCGATCAAGGGCACCAGGTAGACGGAGCCGCGCTGGAGGGTGGCGCCCGACTCGAGCGACAGCCGGTCGATGACGAGGTCGCTCTGCGCGAGGTCGCCGCCCAGCCGATCCTGCACGGTCTCGCTGAACGGCAGGAAGCTCGCCCTCAGCTGGTAGGCGATCGTCCCCAGGCGCAGGTCGAGGCTCGCGGGCTGGAGCTGCGCGTCGGCGACGGGAAGTTCCGCGCCGATCCAGCCGTCGCGGACCGCCGCCCGGAGCTCGTGATCGGAGAGGACCCCGTCACTCATGGGGCGACGCGGCTGACGGCGCCCTGCGTGTCCACCGCGAGCTGGCGCGCGGCGCCGCCGATTCCCGCGCGACGCATCGCGGCCTCCATCGCGCGCGCCACCGGCGCGGCGTCACCGGTGGCGACGGCGAGGAGCGCGGGCCCTGCTCCGCTCAGCACGCAGCCGAGCGCGCCGGCGTCACGCGCGGCGGCGACGACGTCGGGCATCCACGGGAAGAGCTTCAGGCGGTAGGGCTGGTGGAGCCGGTCGTCGAGCGCCGCCGTGAGCGCCGCGGACCGGCCGGACTGCAGGCTCGCGAGGAGCAGCGCGACCCGCTGGACGTTGAAGACCGCGTCGGCCCGCGGCACGGAGACCGGAAGCACCGCGCGAGCCTCGACCGTGGCGCCCGTTGCCTCGGGGATGGCCAACACCCACTGGAGCTCCGGCGGCACCGGGAGCGAGATTGCCGTGACCGCGTCGGCCGTGGGACACGAGACCGTGAGCCCACCGAGGATCGCCGCCGCGACGTTGTCGGGGTGCCCCTCGGCCCGCGCGGCGAGTCCGAGTAGCTTGTCCTTCGAGAGATGCCCGCCGAGGAGCGCGTTACCCGCGACGAGGCCGCCGACCCACGCCGCCGCGCTCGAGCCGAGGCCGCGCGAGGTCGGCACGCGGTTCACGCACGCGAGCGCCACGCCCCGGAACGGGCGGCCGGCAGCCTCATAGGCGAGCTTCACGCCGCGCGCCACGACATTGGTCGCGTCGTTCGCGAGGTGCGCCGCGCCCTCGCCCTCGATCGTCACGCTGACGCGGTCGGCGTCCTCCGCGACGACCTCGTTGTGGAGCGCGAACGCCAGACCGAGGGCGTCGAACCCCGGGCCGAGGTTGGCCGACGTCGCGGGAACGCTGACGTGGACGCGCACGCGGCTACAGCCGCTTGAGGAGCCACTCGGGCGTGAGCGACACCGCCCAGGCGTTCAGGTAAGCGTAATAGTTGGTGAAGACGAGCACGCCGACGGCGACCAGCAGCACACCCGCCGCGCGCTCGACGACGGGGATGAACGGACGATAGCGCTTGAAGACGCGGAGGAACGGCCCGAGCGCCAGCGCCGAGAGCAGGAACGGCAACCCGAGGCCCATCGAGTACGCGACCAGCAGGGCGACCCCACGCTCGACGTTCCCGGCGGTGGACGCGAGTGAGAGGATCGCGCCCAGGATCGGCCCGACGCAGGGCGTCCAGCCGATCCCGAAGGTGGCGCCGACGGCGAGCGAGCCGAGGTAGCCGGCTGGCTTCTCCCTCAAGTGCCACTGCCGGGCACGCCCGAAGGGGCCGATCTTCAGCAGGCCCGCGATGTAGAGGCCGAAGACGACGATGAGGAGCCCGCCGACGCGGCGGATCCAGTGCCGGTAGTCGAGCAGGAGCTGGCCGACCGCGCTGAACGAGGCGCCGAGCGCGACGAAGATCAGCGAGAAGCCCAGGATGAAGGCGAGCGCGTGGACCAGCACCCGCCGGCGCGCCGCGGCGCCGAGGTCCGCCGTGAGGTCGGCGACCGACATGCCCGTGATGAACGAGATGTACGAGGGGAATAGCGGCAGCACGCACGGCGACAGGAACGAGAAGAACCCCGCGCTGAAGGACACGGCGATGCCGAGCGACTCGCCCATCGCTATTGTGTGACGAGGCCTTCGACCAGCGAGTGCGAGGCGTCGGCGTCCCACGGCCGCGGCCCGAGGGCAAGCGCCGCGACGTAGCCGTCCCGATCGACGATGAAGCTCGACGGCAGCGCGCGCACGCCGTACGCGTTGCCGAGGTCCAGCTTGGGATCGAGCGCGATCGGGAAGGTGAGCCCGTGCCTGTCGAGGAACGGCTTGACCAGCTTCGGATTCGCGTCCATCGAGACGGCGACGAGGACGAAGTTCTGGTCCCTGTGGTGCTGCCAGAGCCGCTCCATCGCCGGCATCTCCTCGAGGCACGGCAAGCACCACGTCGCCCAGAAGTTGATCATGACGACCTTGCCGCGCTGGTCGGCGAGCCGGAAATCCTGCCCGCCCACGAGCGGCAGCGTGAAGTCCTCGGCGAACGTCTGGCGTGAGGGCCGGATCAGGTCGAGCTCCTTCATCGCGTCGGCTACGCTCAGCACGCGCCCGGCGCGCGGCTTGAGCTTGACCGCGGGCGCGGAGGCGGCCGGCGGGCCCGCGAGCCCCGTCACCGAGGCATTGCTGCGGGGTGAGGCCGGCGCCCAGACGGTCGCGGCGAGCAGCGCGGCGCCGGCGATCCCGGCGGCGACGAGGCTGGCGGCGATCAGGACGAGCTTGCGCGGCACGCGGGTTCCGGGGTCGGTGACGTTCATCGCGCGTACAACACCTGAGTATACCGCGACATTCCGTGAACGCCCGGCACCAGCTTGCTATATTAGGCGGACTTCGATGGCCGGCATGGGGCTCGGGTATCAACCGACGTGACTCCTGACGGAGGATCTCAATGGAGGATCTCAATGGAAGAGCGTGAGCTGAGAGAGCTGGTCGGTCAGGTGAAGGCGGGGACGCTGTCCCGTCGTCGCTTCGTGCAGCTGATGGTGGCCCTGGGTCTCACCGCGCCCATGGCGGCCCAGATGCTCGCCTCCGCCGGCGTGGCGCAGGCACAGACCAAGTGGACGTTCAATCCCGCCAAACGCGGCGGCGGCGGCCTCCTGAAGACGCTCTGGTGGCAGGCGCCGACGCTGCTGAACCCGCACTTCGCCGTCGGCACCAAGGACCAGGACGCCTCGCGCATCTTCTACGAGCCGCTGGCGTCCTTCGACCCCGACGGCAGCCTGGCTCCGTTCCTCGCCGCAGAAATCCCGAGCGCCCAGAACGGCGGCGTCTCCAGAGACGGACGGTCGGTGACGTGGAAGCTCAAGCGCGGTGTAACGTGGCACGACGGGAAGCCCTTCACCGCGGATGACGTCCTCTTCAACTACGAGTACGTGAGCGATCCCGCGACCGCCGCGGTCAGCGGCGGCTCGTACCGGGACATCGAGAAGATCGACAAGCTCGACAGCCACACCGTCAAGATCGTCTTCAAGAAGCCGACGCCGTTCTGGTCCGATTCCTTCTGCGGCGTGCGCGGCATGATCATCCCCAAGCACCTCTTCGAGGCGTACACGGGCGGGAAGTCGCGTGAGGCGCCGAACAACATCAAGCCCGTCGGCACCGGACCGTTCCGCTTCGTGGACTTCAAGCCGGGCGACATCGTGCGTGCGGAGATGAACCCGAACTACCACATCCCGAACCGGCCCTTCTTCGACATGTTCGAGATGAAGGGCGGCGGCGATGCCATCTCAGCGGCGCGCGCGGTCATCCAGACGGGCGAGTACGACTATGCGTGGAACATGCAGGTCGAGGACGACATCCTCAAGCGCCTCGAGCAGGGCGGCCGGGGGCGCGCCGACATCGTGGCGGGCGGCAACATCGAGCATATCCAGCTCAACAACACCGACCCGTGGAAGGAAGTGGACGGCGAGCGGTCGTCCGTCAAGACCACGCACCCCTTCCTGACCGATCCCGCCGTTCGGCAGGCGCTGAACCTCCTCGTCGACCGCGGCTCGGTCCAGGAACAGATCTATGGGCGAACGGGGATCGCCACCGCGAACTTCCTCAACGCGCCCTCGCGGTTCGTCTCGAAGAACACGAAGTGGGAGTTCAACGTGGACAAGGCGAACCAGATCCTCGACGCCGCGGGCTGGAAGCGCGGCGCCGACGGCATCCGGACGAAGGACGGTAAGAAGCTCAAGCTCGTGTACCAGACGTCCATCAACGCCCCGCGCCAGAAGAACCAGCAGATCGTCAAGCAGGCGGCGGCCAAGGCGGGCATCGACATGGAGCTGAAGTCCGTCGCGGCGGCACAGTACTTCTCGTCGGACATGGCCAACCCGGACACCTACACCCACTTCTACACCGACATCCAGATGTACACGACGACGATGACGTCGCCCGACCCCGAGCTCTTCATGAACCAGTTCACCTCGTGGGAGGTGGCGTCCAAGGAGAACAAGTGGCAGGGGCGCAACATCACGCGGTGGCGGAGCGAGGAGTACGACAAGCTCCACAAAGCGCAGGAGGCGGAGCTCGATCCGGTCAAGCGGGCGGCGCTGTTCGTCAAGATGAACGAGCTCGTGATCCAGAACATCGTGGTGATCCCGGTCGTCTTCCGTCCGCGGGTGGCCGCGATCTCCAACAAGATGCGCGACGCGGTCCAGAGCGGCTGGGACTCCGACTTCTGGGCCCTCGCCTACTGGTCCAAGGCGTAGCGTTGGCGGGGTGGGGGTCCGCCCCACCCCGCTCTCACGGGCATTCATGAGCAAGTATCTCCTCAGGCGGCTCTTGATCTCGATCCCGGTCCTCCTCGGGATCAGCCTCGTGCTGTTCACGATCCTGGCGCTCGCTCCCGGCGACCCGTTCGAGGAGCTGGCGACGAACCCGAACGTGCCGGCGGAGGTGCGCATGAACCTCCGGGCCAAGTTCGGCCTCGACGACCCGCTGCCCGTGCGCTACGCGCTTTGGTTCACGTCCATGCTCCGCGGCGACTGGGGCTTCTCGTTCGTGAGCCGCGTCAACGTGGACACGGTCATCCTCCAGCGGCTCCCCGTGACCCTGGTCGTCCTGGGCTCGGCCCAGGTCCTCGCCATCCTGATCGCGCTCCCGATCGGCACCTACTCCGCGCTCCGCCCCTATTCGCTCTTCGACCAGGTCGCCACGACCTTCTCGTTCATGGGCTTCTCGCTGCCC
Organism: Methylomirabilia bacterium; assembly: GCA_041484965.1. Lineage (GTDB taxonomy): Bacteria > Methylomirabilota > Methylomirabilia > Rokubacteriales > CSP1-6 > JBGPIS01. The sequence continues at coordinate 7,529 of JBGPIS010000016.1, read as the reverse complement.
ACGTTCTTCACGGGGCTCCTCTTCATCCTCCTGTTCAGCATCTACCTCGACTGGCTCCCCTTCATCTACCGCGCCGACATCAGCGCGACGGGCTGGCGGTGGTGGTGGGAGCACGTGCGGCAGGCGATCATGCCCGTCGCGGTCCTGGGTCTCTTCCAGGCCGCTGCGCTGACGCGCTTCATGCGCGCCGCCGTGCTCGACGTCATCCGGCTCGACTACGTCAACACCGCGCGCGGGAAGGGGCTGTCGGAGAGGACCACCCTCGTCAAGCACGTCGTCCGCAACGCGCTGATCCCCGTGGTGACGCTCGTCGCCCTGCAAATCCCCGGTGTCTTCGGCGGCGCCATCGTCACCGAGCAGATCTTCCGCGTGCCCGGGATCGGCTCGCTGCTCATCACCTCGATCCTTGCCAACGACACGCCGGTGGTCATGGCAGTGACGTTCGTCTACGCGTGCCTCGTCGTGGCCTCCAACCTCGCCGCCGACCTCCTCTACGGCTGGCTGGACCCGCGGATCTCGTACAGGTAGATGGCGAACGCCACTGCCTCGGGAGCCCTCGCCGACCCGCGCGCTGCCGCCGGAGCCACTCCGCGCGTCTCGCTCTGGCGCGAGACGAGTCGGCGCTTCCGCCGCCACCGCCTCGCCATGGTCGGCGCCACGGTCCTCCTGCTCATGGTCGCCGCGGTCCTCGCGGGCCCCCTCGCGTACCGCGTCCCGGTCAACGAGATCGACTTCAAAGCGAAGCTCCAGACCCCCTCGTGGAGCCACCCGCTCGGCACCGACGACCTCGGCCAGGACCTCCTCGCGCGCATGCTCTACGGCGGCCGCATCTCGCTCGCGGTCGGTGTCGCGGCGATGCTGATCGCGATCTCCATCGGCACGGCGGTCGGCGCGATCTCGGGCTACGTCGGCGGCGCCCTCGACCACACGCTGATGCGCATCACCGACCTCTTCCTCTCGCTGCCCGGGCTGCCGCTCCTGCTGCTGATCGTCTATCTCTTCCGCGACATCCTGAAGAAGGCGCTCGGCCCCGAGACGGGAGTCTTCATCCTCATCGTCGCGGTCATCGGGGGCCTGCGCTGGATGCCCGTCACGCGGCTGGTCCGCGCGCAGTTTCTCTCGCTGCGCGAGAAGGAGTTCGTCGAGGCGGCCCGGGGCCTCGGCGCGCCGCCGCTGCGCCAGGTGATCCGCCACATCCTGCCGAACGCGATGGGCCCCGTCATCGTCGCGGGCTCGCTCGACGTCGCGGCGGCGATCATCGCCGAGTCCACGCTGTCCTTCCTCGGTCTGGGCTTCCCGCCCGACATCCCGACGTGGGGCCGGCTCCTCTTCGACGCCAAGGACAATCTGGACTTCGCGCCCCACTGGGCGATCTTCCCGGGGACCGCGATCTTCCTGACCGTCCTTTCGATCAACTACATCGGCGACGGGCTGCGGGACGCGCTGGACCCGAGAAAGGTGCTCGGCAAGTGAGACTCGCCCGATGGCCGACACCGATCTCTAGTAGAGGGCTTCACGAGATCGTGTTCACCAGCCGGGGCGCCATCGTGGCAGCTCGCCATTCTGAGAAACTCGATATATATGGCAAGATGTTATGCAGGATAATCTCATGAAGAACATTGACTAGGGACTGACGCTCCAGGCGGCCGCTATCGGCCGCGCCGAGCGCCGGCGGGCCGAACTCTGGCACCGCGTCCGCGAGTTCTTCACCCGCTACGATCTGGACGCGCGCCGGATCACCCGTCGGACTCCAGATTGCCGGTGGCTGGCGAGACGAAGTGACCGTGCTCCGGGCCGCGGCGGCGTTCGAGACTGCGGCGCCCTGGGTCCACCTGCGGCCGCCAGAGCCCGCATGAGGCCTCACTCCCTGACGGTTCGGATGATGCGCCCGTCCACCTCGGGTGCGATCGTGCCGCGCGTCGCGATCGCGTCGAGGACGAGGTCGGCGAGCTGGGGACCGCTCTCCTCGCCCACGAGCACGCTCGCCCCCGCGAACTCGCCGAAACCGTCGCCGCCGCGGAACAGGTAGCTCGGCACCGCGACGGTGTACGCCGCACCCTCCGCGAGGGGCCTGCCGCCGACCTCGACGCTCACGATCCGGCCCCCCGCGGACCGCCGCGGATCCCACACGAGCCGCACGCCCGACACCTGGAGAAACCCGCCGCCCTCACGGTCGGCCTGGCCGAGACCGTGCTCCAGCGCGCCTCGCAGATCGCCGCCGCTCATCAGCACCTTCACCACGATGTTGGCGAACGGGAGAAGCCCGTGGACGTCGCGCTTGGTGAGGGGCCCCGCGGGCACGGTGCGGTTGGTCCGGATCCCGCCCCCGTTCACGAGCGCCACGTCGCTCCCCATCCGCTCGCGCATCAGGTCGGCGATGAAATCGCCGAGGTTGGTCTCCTCGGTGCGGAGCTTCGCGCCGTGGGCTTCGAGCGGCACGGCCGTCGCGCCGGCGACGCCATCGAGCTCCCTGTCGAGCTTCGCGGCATACGCCTGCACGAGCTCCTCGACCGCGGGCTCGGGCGGGACGCGCCGGCTCACCTCCTGGAAGCGGGCCGAGCGCTCGACGAGCGTGCCGTCGCGGCCAAGCCAGAGGTCCACCTGGGCGAGGTAGCGGCCGTCGGATCCCGCCTTGGTGATGAGCGCCCGGCCCTCCTCGACGATCATCGGCTCGTGCTCGTGCCCGCCCAGGATCACGTCCACGTCCCCCGACGCGGCGAGCGCCTTGTCGTGGGCCAGCGCCTGGTGGGTGACGGCGACGACCAGCCAGGCACCGCGCGCGCGCAGGTCCGCCGCCACCGCGCGGGCCACGACGCGCGGCTCGCCGAAAACGACGTCCGGTCCCGGGCTCGAGGTCGCCGCGCTCTCCGGCATCGTGAGCCCGAGGAAGCCGACCCTGACGCCGTCGAAGGTCATCAGCCGATCGGGCCCGGCGCCGCCGAAGACGCGACCCGTGCGCCGATCCAACACGTTGGAGGCGAGCCAGACGAACTTCGACTCGCCCACGCGCTCGGCGAGGATGCCCGGGCCGAAGTCGAACTCGTGGTTGCCGAAGACCGCGACGTCGAGCCCGATCGCGTTGAGCGCGGCGATCATCTGCGCGCCCTTGAGAAAGGTGGATGGGACCGAGGGCGAGAGCGTGTCGCCCGCCAGAACGAAGACCGTGTTGGGGTTCTCCCGTCGCGCTTCGCGAACGAGCGTCGCGAGTCGCGCCATCCCCCCGCGGCGGCCCCCGTCCACCGGCTCGAGCGTGTAGACGTCGTTGATCTGGAGCAGCGTCACCCTGACGAGGTCGGCGTCGCCGACGCGGGCGGTGGCGCACGCGGCGAGGAGCAGCGCCGAGGCGACGAGCGCCGCCAGACGGCCGGGGCATCGCATCGAGCCGGTCAGTTCAGCCCGGCCGCGGAGGTCGTGCCGACGCGCGTCTTCCAGTAGTGGTCCGGACGGCGGTGCAGGCGCGCCTCGAGGTAGCGCTGCGCGCGGTCCATGTCTCCCGCCCGGAAGCACGCCTCGTAGAGCGTGTCGTGGAAGACGTCGCGCTGGGCCCGGCTGCCGCCGAGGTCGACGATCCGCGGCCTGAGCGGCTCGATCCGCTCGACGGCCCTCCGGTAGTCCCGGCGCGCGAAGGCGTGGATCCCTTCCACGAGCGGCACCAGCACGTCGCCGGTGAGCCCCGACCGGTCCTTCTGGCTCCGCTCACGGAGCATCCCGAACTGCTTCTCCGCCGTGGTCCAGTCCCCGCCGCCGGCGAGCGCCATCGCGAGGTGTGCCGCGTGGAAGAGGAGGCCCTGGCGATCGAGGCGCTGGCCGGCAATCTGCGCGAACGGCCGCCAGCGGCCCTTCACGTCCACGCCGCAGAGCTCGAGCCGCCACAGGAGCGAGATCGAGTCGTGGAGATCGCCGGCGATGGACGAGGGCTCGCGCTCGAAGACGCTCCGGCCGAGCCGGGAGGCGCGCTCGTAGTCTCCGCGGCCGAGGTGCATCAGGATCAGGTGCCAGAGGAGGTGGTTCTTGAACCAGTTGAGGTTGGTGCACGGGTGAATCGCGGGCGGCAGCCGCAGGATGCCCGTGTCGAACGCGGCCATCTCGTAGATCGCGTGGGCGAGAGCGTGGATCGACCAGGCGTCGAGCGGGTTCCGGACGACCGCGGCCTGGGCGAGGCGCAGGGCCTCGTCGCACCGGCCCGCCTGCTCGAGGGCGAAGGCGTGCATGCCGAGCATGAACGAGCTGCCGCGGTAGTGCCGGGTCAGCGCGCGCGAGAGGTCGAGCATCTCGGGGAACTTGCCCTGCCAGAACCAGATGAAGTAGAGGCGCTGGAACACTATGAGGTCGCGCGGGTGCCCGGCGAGGTGCGCCGTCATCGCGGCCTCGGCGTCGCGCGTCTTGCCCTCCACCAGGAGGGCGAGGGCCTCGACGTGGCTGCGCTCGCGCTCCGTCTGGCCCGCGGCGGCGGCGCGCGCGGCCGTCGCCGCCTCGCGTCCCTCGGCGAAGCGTTCCTCCAAGAACAGGCAGACGGCCTGACCCGCGTGGGCCAGCGCCAAGGCGGGGTCCGACGCCGCGGCATCGCGGAAGAAGTCGAGCGCCCGGGCGTCCCAGCCGAGCAGCCCCTCCACCGCGCGGTCGTACGTCTCGAGCGCGCCGCTCGAGCACGTCGTCACCGGCAGGCCGTACGCGTCGTGCCGCACGCGGGGCAATTTAGCAGACACCCCGCCGGTCAGCGAGCGTCGCGTCGAGAAACTCGATCGCCCGCCGCTCGGCCCACGAGCCGACGCGCCACGGCCAGCGCCCGTCGATGAACGCCGCGTGGCCGCCGCGCGACGGGAACTCCGCCGTCACGCCCGCCGGGAGCCTCGCGAGATCCGGCAGCGCCTCGGGAGGCACGATCGGGTCGTCGAGCGCGTTGATCAGGAGCGTCGGGCGCCGGACGCGTGGGAGGTACGGTCGGCTCGAGGCGCGGACCCAGTAGTCGCGCTCGTCGGCGAAGCCGTTGAGCGGCGCGGTGACCGCGCGGTCGTATTCCCTGAACGTCCGGGAACGGAGCGCGAGGGCAAGATCCACCAGCGAGGCGAAGCCGGGATCGCGCTCGGCTTTCAGGCGGACCTTCGCGCGCATCGAGGACAGGAAGCTCGCCGTGTAGACCCATTTCATGAACCCGCGGTCGAGCGCCTGCGCGCACGGCGCGAGGTCGTACGGCACCGAGATCGCGACGGCGGCGGCGAACTGGCGCGGCGCTTCGTCAGCCTGCTCGCCGAGCCACTTCAGGAGGACGTTGCCGCCGAGCGAGACACCGACCGCTGTCAGGCGCAGCTCGGGCTCGCGGTCCACCAGGAGCCGGACGACGTCGTCGAGATCGTCGGTGTGACCCGAGTGGTAGAACTGCGGCCGCCGGTTCAGCCCATTGCTGCACGAGCGGAAGTTCAGCGTCACAGCGCGCCAGCCGCGCGCCTGCGCCAGCTGCATGAGGCCCACGGCGTAGTGCGACCGGGACGAGCCCTCCAGGCCGTGGAGGACGAAGAGCAACGGCGCGCCGGGCGGCGCCTCGCCATCCGCCCAGTCGAGGTCCACGAAGTCGCCGTCGCGCGTGGCGATCCGCTCCCGCCGCGCGCGGAGGCGCGGGCGGCGGAAGAGCGGCCCCCACATGGTCTGCACGTGAGCGTTCCGGCACCACCAGGGGGGGCGAAACGCGGGCGCGGCTACTCCTGCCCCTGGAGCAGGAGCTTCACGACCTCGGGCGCGATCTCGCGCGCGCGCCCGTCGAGCTGCGCCTCGGTGAGATTCGCGATCGGGTGCGGCATCACCAGGAACCTGTACGTCGGCACGCCCCATTGCTCGGCCATCGCCCTTCCGGTCGCTTCGAAGACGTCGGTCACGATCGACGCCGAAGGCACGCTGTGCTTCTCCAGCAGGATTCCGTCGAGCACACTGCCCGACGAGCAGGAGCCTCAGTCGCCGACGCCCGCGACCACGACGTCGCAGGTCTTCCGGACCTCCTGGATGATCTCGTCGTGCGCGGGCACCGACGAGTTGTGCTTGCGGAACATTCGACACTCGGCCGCGCCGTACTCCTGCTTGAGGATGTCGCCGATCTTCGCGAGCAACCGGTCCGAGTTGAACTTCGTGTTCTCGATGAGCGCGACGCGCTTGCCTTCGAGCGACCGCGGCCGGTCCACGTACGCGATCGGCTGGGCCTTGGTCTCGACGGTGGGATCGAGCAGCTCGATCATCGCTTGACCTCCTTGGTCACGGCCTGCGAGCTCTGGGCGCTCGCCCAGCCGGGGATATAGCAGGAGAACGCGCCGGCGCGGCCGCCGGCGGCGACGACCAGGATATCGTCCGGCGCGGCCACGAGCGGCCGCAGCTTCGCCTCGTCGCCGGGCTGGATCGCCCCAGACATCCGCTGGGTCTGCTTGAGATGGGCGTGGGAGCTCTGCGTGCGCTCCCAGACGAACTGGCGGATGCGCTTCTTGTCCCAGCCGTCGCCGGCGATCGTCCGCATGTGCTCGCCGGCGAGGACGAGCGCGTAGTGGGGCTGCCCCATCACGTTGCCGGAGATCCTCATGTCGTCGGCGAGCGTGGTGAGCACACCCTCGGCGGTGCTGGAGAGCTGGTTGTAGAACTGGTGGGGCCCCTCCGCCGCCATGATCGTCACGGTGGACTGGTCGGCACGGAAGCCGCGCTCGACGTGGAGCGGTGTCCACGGGCTGTCGGCCTCGTTCTCGGCGATCACGTACGAGAGCTTGCCGGGGTGGCCGACCGTGCCGCGGTCGAGCGTCCCCGGGATCGAGCCGCAGACGTTGCGCATCACGAGGCGCACGGCGCGCCCGATCGTGAGGTTCGCCCGCCAGCCAGGGCCGAAGAGGTTGTCACCGGCGTTGACCTCGAGCGCGCGCGCGACGGGGCCGTTCACGATCATGAGCACGGCGGCGCCGGCCGTCGAGGTGCCCGGCCCGTGATAGCTCCAGCGCGGGTCGGCGATGCCCTCGACGGCCGCGATGACGACCGGTAGGTACTCGGGCCTGCACCCCGCCATCACCGCGTTGATCGCGACCTTCTCGGCCGTGATGGACACGGCCCGGTGGGCGACGAAGCCAATCTCCTGCTTCGGCGCGAGCCGCGCCGCCTCGAGCATCGTGCGGACGCGCTCCTCCGTGGGTGGGATGACGGGCAACCCGTCGGTCCACCCCTGCTGGAAGCAGAACTCGACCGCGTCGGCGGGCTCGGCGATCTTATGGCGCTTCGACGTCAGCGTCGCAGCCATGCGGCCTCCTTCGGCGATGTCACGAGACGGAAATCGCCCATCACGCTAGCACCCGCCCTCGCAGGGCGCAAGCGCACCGGACCGCGCGACCGCGCCCGCGCGGCCTTTACCCATCGAGCCTCACCGCCCTCACTCCTCGACCCGCACCGTCGCCGAGCGTGTCGCGCCGAACGTCGGGACGATCGCGGAGTGCTTGCCGGGCCCGCCCGCGACGATCAGCATCAGGTCGGCCGGGCTCGCGCAGATCGCCACCTCGGCGTCGTCGGGCCGG
>JBGPIS010000015.1:0-16522 GCA_041484965.1 Methylomirabilia bacterium | reverse complement strand
GAGCGCGCGCGGGTGCGCGCGCTGCTCGACGAGGCCGAGGTACCGGCGCGCGGGCTCGGACGGCCGCTCGTCGGCGTCCACCTCGGCGCGGCCTTCGGGAGCGCCAAGGTGTGGGCGACCGCGCGGGTCGTCGAGTTCTGTCGCGTGCTTGCCGGGGCGGGAAGGGTGCCGGTGCTCCTCGGCGCGCCCGCGGACGAGACGGTCGTGGCCCAGGTCAGCGCCGCCGCGGGAGCGCCGAGCCTCGCCGGGCGCGACAGCCCGGAGCTCCTGCCCGCGCTCCTGTCGGAGCTCGACGCGCTCGTGAGCGGCGACACCGGCGTCGCCCACCTCGCCGCGGCGCTCGGCACCCCGGTCGTGGCGCTCTTCGGCCCCACGGACCCAGGCCTCACGGCCCCGCGCGGGCCCGTCGCCGTCCTGTCGCATCCCGTTCCGTGCGCGCCCTGCTTTTATCGCGTCTGCCCGATCGAGCATCCCTGCATGCGCCTGATCACGGCCGAGGCCGTGGGCGCGCGCGTCGAAGCGCTCCTGGCGGCTCGACCATGAAGCGGCTCACGGTCTTGCACCTTGCCGCGAACCGGTGGTGGACGGGGAGCGCTGATCCCACGATCCAGCTCGTCCGCGGGCTTCGCGCGCGGGGTCACCGGGTCCTCCTGGCCGTGATCCCGGGGGATCGCTTCGAGGGGAAGGCCCGCGAGGCCGGTCTCGACCTGGTGGAGGGGCTCAGCCTCTCGCCCCGCGCGCTCGCCGGCGACACGCTTCGGCTACGCGCCCTCATCCGCCGCGAGGAGGTGGACGTCGTCCACGCCCATCACTCGCACGACCACTGGCTCGCGCTCGTGGCGCGGCCGCAGCGCGCGGGCCGGGGCCGGCCGCCGGTGGTGAGGACGTTCCACAACCTGCACGCCGTGAAGCGCGACCGGCTCGCCGCCGGGCTCTATCGCCGGACGGCCGCCGCGTTTGCCGTCTCGCGGCAGATCGAGGCGCGCTGCAGGGAAGTGGGATTTCCGCACGACCGCGTCCTCTGGATCCCGGGCGCGGCCGACCTGCCGCGCTTCACGGGCGCCGACGATCCTGGGCCCGTGCGGGAGGAGTTCAAGCTCGGCGCCGCGCCGGTGATCGCGTCGGTGGCGCGGCTCGCGCCCAACCGCGGCCACGAGCTCCTGCTCGCGGGGTTCCGGCTGCTGCTGCGCGACATGCCCGAGGCGCGTCTTCTCCTGGTCGGGAAGGGGGAGACGCGGGCGCGCCTCGAGCAGCTCGTCGCGGAGTGGGGGCTTGTCAACCACGTGGTCTTCACCGGCTACAGGGACCGCGACCTCCCGGCGGTCCTCGCCTCCGCAGACTGTTTCGCGCTGATGGCCCCGGGCTCCGACGAGTCGTGCCGCGCGGCGCTCGAGGCGATGGCTGCCGCGCGGCCCGTGGTGGCACGCCGAGTGGGCGCGCTACCCGAAACCGTCGTGCACGGCGAGACGGGGCTTCTCATCGAGGGCGACCGCGCCGAGAGCGTGGCCGAGGCGCTCGCGAGCGCGCTTCGCGCGCCGGGCCGCGGCCGCGCGATGGGGCTCGCGGGGCGGCGCCGCGCCGAGGCGGTGTTCAGTCCCGAGCGGTCCGTCGACACGGTCGAGCGCGTCTACGGGAGCCTCACGTGATGATCCTGCACCTGATGTCGTGCCGCGGCTGGTCCTCGGACGCCTACTGGGCCGCCCGGATCGCGCGGGAGCTCGAGCGCCGCGGCCACGACGTAAGGCTCGGCTGCCGCGCGGGGACCGACGCGCGCGTCATCGACCGCGCCCGCCGTGAGGGCGTGACACGTATCGAGACCTTCGCGTTCTCCAGCGGGCTCGCGCCCGGGGCCGACGCCAGGGACGTCCGGGACCTGCTCAGGCGCCTCAGGGCCGCCGATGTCGTGCACGTCCACCGCGGCAAGGAACACTGGCTCGCCGCCGTCGCGAACCGGTTGAGCTCCACGCCTCGGCCGATCGTCCGCACCCGCCACATCACCCAGGCCGTCCGTCCCCACGCGGCGAATCGCTGGCTCTATCGGCGTGCGACGGCGTGGGTGGTGACGGTCACGGAGGCCATCCGGAGGCAGTACATCGCGTCGGGGCTCGTGTCCCCCGAGCGTATCACCGCGCTCCCCGGCGGCGCCGACGCCGCGGCCTACCGACCCCGCCCGGGCGACCCCGCCGTCCGCCGCAGGCTCGCCGGAGACGGCGACGGGCTGCTCGTCGGCATGATCGCCGGGTTTCGCGTGATGAAGGGCCACAACGTCGTGGTCGAGGCGGCGACGCGGCTCGCGCGGTCCGGCCTCTCACCGCGCTTCGTCTTCATCGGCCGCGGCGGCACGGAGGCGTCGGTCCGCGAGGCGATCCACGGCGCCGGACTGACCCACCAGTTCGTCATCTCCGGGTATCTCGACGACCTCCCGGCCGCGCTCGCGGCGCTCGACCTCACGCTCTACGTCCCGCTCGAGTCCGACGGCATGTCACGCGTGGTCTTCGAGTGCCTCGCCGCCGGCCGGCCGCTCGTCGCCTCGCGCGTGGGCGTGGTGCCCGAGGTGCTGACCGATGACGTAAACGCCGCGCTCGTGCCGGCGGGCGACGCCGGCCCGCTCGCCGCCGCGATCGGCCGGCTGCTCGGCGATCCGACGGCGCGGGCGCGGCTCGCCGCAGGGGGCCGCGCGCTCGTCGAGGAGCGGTACTCGGGCGCCCGCGTGGCGGCGGCGCTCGAGGCCATCTACGCGGGACTTGTGGCGGCGCAGGCCGCGTGAAGATCTCCGTCCTCGCCTTCGACCTGTCCGACAATGCGATGGGCCGCGCCGATCTCCTCGCGCGGCTCCTGGCGCCGCGCTACGACGTGGAGGTCGTGGGTCCGCAGTTCGGGCCCGCGCTCTGGAAGCCCGGTCAGGGGAGCGCGATCAGCCACCGCGGTGTCAGGGCGGGAAGGTACCCGGGTTTTGCCGCGACGGTTCCTGCCCTGCTCGGCCTCGTCGACGGCGAAGTCATCGTCGCCTCGAAGCCGCGGCCCACGAGCTACGGGATCGGCCTTCTGGCGCGGGCGCGGCGGCGTCGGCCGCTCATCCTCGACATCGACGACTGGGAGCTCGGCTTCTTCTACCGCGGAGGCGCCTGGGGCCGCGTGGGCCGCGCGCTCAACCTCGCCGACCCGAACGGGCTCGCGTGGACGTGGGCGATGGAGCGGCTGGTGGGGCGCGCCGACGCGCTCACGGTCGCTTCGCGCTTCCTCGAGGCGCGCTTTGGCGGCGCGCTGATCACCCACGTGCGCGACACCGACGCCTGGGACCCCGCGCGCTACGACCCGGCCTGGGCGCGCAAGGCACTCGGGATCGAGCGTCAGCGCCTCGTGATGTTCCTCGGCACGCCGCGCGGCTACAAGGGAGTGGACGACCTGGTCGAAGCCGTGGGACGCCTCGGCGGCGAGGTCGTGCTGGCGCTCGTCGGCGCCGACCCGGAGAGCCCGGCCGTCCGCCGCTGGGCCGCGCGACCCCACGTGCGGACGGTGCCCGAAATCCCCTTCGACGACGTGCCGCGCTATCTCGTCGCCGCCGACGTCGTGGCGGTGCCCCAGCGCGCGACGACCGATACCGTCGGCCAGGTGCCCGCGAAGCTCATCGACGCGATGGCGCTGGCGCGTCCGATCGTGTCGACGGCGGTGTCGATGATCCCCGAAATTCTCCAGGACTGTGGGCGCGTAGTCGAGCCGGGGAACGCGGCCGCGCTCGCGGCGGCCATCAGCGATCTTCTCGGACATCCGGCTCACGCGGCGGCGCTCGGCGCCGCGGCCCGGCGGCGCTGCGCCGAGCGCTACAGCTTCCGCGCCGCGCGTGCCGTTCTGTTTCCGCTCGTCGACCGCCTGGCTTCGCGGCCCCCGGTGGAATGAATCGCGCCATGCGGACCGCAGCCGGGTTGCGCCTCGTCTCAGGCCACCCCCCGAGTGCACCGGCCTCGCGGCCCCCGCTACCATGAAACTCCTGATCATCGCGCGGCCGTTCGTGTTTCACGGCGGCGTCGAGCGGGCGACGGCGGGGCTCGTCGGTGCTCTCGTGGAGCACGGACACGATGTCCACCTGCTGACGCCTCGTGGCCAGTACCCGGTGCCTGGCGTGACGCACCACGTGCTTGCGCTCCCGCCCCTCCCGGCAGCGGCTCGAGCGCTCGCACTGGCGGCCAGCGCGCGCGTCGCGGTGGCGCGGGGCCGCTGGGACATCGTCCAGAGCCACGAGCGCACGCTCCGTCAGGACGTCTACCGCGCCGGCGAGGGATGTCACCGCGCCTACCTCGCGAGCGTGGGCGGTCGCGGGCGCGCGCTCTACCATCGGATTATCCTCGCGCTCGAGCGACGCGTTTTCGCCGGGACCCCCGAGATCGTCGCGATCGCCAGACGCGGCGCGACCGAGATCGCCGGGCTCTACGGCGTGGCGCCCGCGCGGCTGTCCGTCGTCTACAACGGCGTGGACCTCGAGCGCTTCCACCCAAGAAACCGCGGGGCGCACCGCGCGGCAGCCCGCGCCGAGTTGGGCATCCCCTCCGACGCCTGGACGGTGCTCTTCATGGGGAGTGGCTTCGAGCGCAAGGGGCTCGCCACGCTCGTCGAGGCGTTCGGGGCCTTCGCCGACCGTGGCAGCCGTCTCGTCGTGATCGGGAAAGGGGACGCCGGTCCTGTCCGCGCTCTCGCGGCCCGTCTCGGCGTCGCCGAGCGGATCGTGTGGCTCGATCCGCGGACCGACGGCGAGCGCTGGTACGCCGCCTCCGACGCGGTGGCGCTGCCGAGCCTCTACGAGCCGTTCGGCAACGTCCATCTCGAAGCCCTCGCCTCCGGCGTCCCGGTGGTCGCGAGCTCTGTGGCGGGCGGCGCCGAGCTCATCCAGGAGGGAGGCAACGGCGCCGTCGTGGATCCTCGGAATCCCGCCGCGCTCGCCGGGGCGCTCCAGCGTCTCCGGGACGGCCGCGCGGCCGAGCTCCAGGCGGCCGCGCGGAGCTCGGCCGAGCCCTTCACGTTCGCCGTTCAGGTCGACGGCTTCGCTCGCATTTACCGTCGTTTCACACGCACAACGTCCAATTTTTCTTGAGCAATCTGACCCTCGGGCTTAAACTTCCCTCGTGGCGCTTCGCCCCGCCCTGTTCATCGATCGTGACGGGACGCTGACGGAGGAAGTGGGGTACGTCAACCACCCGAAACGGCTCCGGCTCCTCCCACGATCCGCGCAGGCCATCCGCCGGCTGAACGAGTCCGGCATCGCCGCGGTGGTGGTCACCAACCAGGCCGGCGTGGCGCGCGGCTATTTCTCTGAAGAGGTCCTGGCCGCGGTGAACACCGTGCTCGTTGCTCGGCTGAAAGAAGAAGGCGCCTACCTCGACGGCATCTACGTCTGCATCCACCATCCGACCGAGGGTGTGCCGCCGTACCGGGTCGTCTGCGACTGCCGCAAGCCGAAGCCCGGCCTGCTCCAGCGTGCCGCGGCCGACCACGGCCTCGACCTCTCGCGCTCCACGCTCGTGGGCGACAAGCCGTCCGACCTCGTGGCGGCGCGGGCCGTGGGCGCGGAGGGCGTGCTCGTCCTAACGGGCTACGGGTTGGGTGAATGGGAGTACCGTCGCCAAACGTTCGGGGTGGCGCCCGATCACGTCGCGGAGGACCTGTTCGACGCCGTCGAGTGGGTGATCGCGGGGCGTTCCGCGTGACGGAGCTCACCGCGGGCATGCGCGCCGCCATCGACGCCTTCGGCGCGCGGAGGGTCGTCGTCGTCGGCGACCTGATCACCGACGAATATCTCTTCGGCAAGCCCGCCCGCATCTCGCGTGAGGCGCCGGTGCTCATCTTGAGATTCGCGGAGCGCGAGGTGCTGCTGGGCGGCGCGGCGAACGCGGCCAACAACATCCACGCGCTCGGCGCGCGCGTGATCCCGATCGGCGTCGTCGGGCGCGACGGGGCGGGGGATGAGCTGATCGCGCTCTTCCACGCCGCCGGCATCCCGACCGACGGGATCGTGACGGAGGCCGGGCGCGCGACGCCCGTGAAGACGCGCATCATGGCCGGCGGCTACCAGTCGACACGCCAGCAGGTCGTCCGCGTCGACCGCGAGCCGTCGGGCGAGCTCATGCCAACGACGGAGGACGCGCTCCTCTCGCGGCTCACCGCGCTCGGCGACCGCGCCGACGCCATCCTGATCTCGGACTACGGTTACGGCACGGTCACCCCGCGCGTCTTCGAGCGCGTCCGGTCTTTGGCGCGCCGGGGGGGCGCGATCGTGAGCGTGGACAGCCGTTACCAGCTTCCGCGCTTCCCCGGCGTCACCGCGGCCACGCCCAACGAGGCGGAGCTCGAGCAGCTGATGGGGATGCCGGTGGACAGCGAGCCGGCGATGGACAAGGCGGGGCGCCAGCTCCTCGAGCGGCTCGACGCGCGCATGCTGCTCGTGACCCGCGGGAGCCAGGGCATGGCGCTCCTCGAGCGTGACGGCGCGACGACCTTCATCCCCATCCACGGGACCGACGAGATCGCGGATGTGACGGGGGCCGGGGACACCGTCATCAGCGCCTTCACGATCGCGCTCGCGTGCCGCGTCGCGCCCGCTGAAGCCGCCGCGCTCGCAAACGTGGCCGGCGGGCTCGTCGTCATGAAACGCGGGACGGCGACGGTGGCGCGCGACGAGCTCCGGCGGGCGCTCGGCCTGCTGTGAACGTGGCCGTGCGAGCCGAGCCGGCCGGCGGCGAGGTGCGCCCGTGAACGTGGCCGTGCGAGCCGAGCCGGCCGGCGGCGAGGTGAGCCCGTGAACGTGGCCGAGGCGGCGACCCTCGCCGAGCGGCTTCGAGCCGAGCGCAAGCGCATCGTCCTCGCCAACGGCTGCTTCGATCTGCTGCACGTCGGCCACATCCGCTATCTCCGCGCCGCCCGCCGGCTGGGCGACGTTCTCTTCGTCGGGATCAACTCCGACGCGGCCGTCGCCCGGCTCAAAGGCCCGGGCCGCCCGCTCCTGTCGGTGGCGGAACGCGTCGAGATGCTCACGGCCCTGCGCGACGTGGATCACGTCGTCGTCTTCGAGGAGGACACGGCCGACCGGCTCGTCGCGCAGCTCCGCCCCGACATTCACGCCAAGGGCACCGACTACACGCCAGACTCCGTCCCGGAGGGGGCGACGGTGCGCGCGCTCGGCGGGCAGGTCGCGGTGGTCGGCGATCCGAAGGACCACTCGACGCGCGCGCTGATCGCGCGCATCGTCGAGCGCTTCAAGTGAAGATCGCCCTCGTGAAGCTCTCCTCGCTGGGCGACGTCGTCCACGCCCTGCCCGTGGCGGCGGCGCTCCGCGCGCGGCTCCCGCACGCGCGCCTCGTGTGGATCGTCGAGAGGCGCGAAGCCGCCCTCTTGCGGGGGAACCCGGCGCTCGAAGAGATCGTTCCTGTCGACACGCGCGGCTGGCGCCGTGTACGGACACCCGTCGGGGTGGCCGCGGTCGCCGGCGCGGTGGTCGAGCTTCGCCGCCACCTGCGCGACTCCCGGTTCGACGTGGCCATCGACCTGCAGGGGCTGGTCAAGAGCGGGCTGCTCACCGCGCTGACGCGCGCGCCGCTGCGCATCGGTTTCACCGCGGCGCGATGCCGCGAGCCGCTCGCCGCGGCGTTCACGACCCGCCGCGTGACCCCGCCCGCGAGCGCCCGCCACGTGGTCGAGCAGTACCTGGCGCTCGTCGAGCCGCTCGGTGTCCGGGCCGCGCGCGTCGAGTTCCCGCTGCCGGCCGACGCGGCAGCCGAGTCGCGCGTGGACGAGTTCCTCGCCGCCTCGGGCCTGAAGCCGCGGGACCGGCTCGTGGTCGTGACGCCGGGCGCCGGCCGCGCGGACAAACGGTGGCCGGCGGAGCGGTTTGGCGAGCTGGCGCGGCGCCTCGCGGCGGAGGCCGGGGCGTCGGTGCTCGTCGTCTGGGGGCCGAGCGAGCTTCCGCTCGCCGAGGCGGTCGCCGCGGCCTCCCAGCGGGGTCGCGTCGTGCTCGCGCCGCCGACCGACCTCGACGAGCTGCTCGCGGTCCTTCGCCGCGCGAGCGTGGTCGTGGGAGGCGACACCGGGCCGACGCACCTGGCCGCCGCCCTCGCCGTGCCGTGTGTCGGGCTCTACGGCCCGACCTCGGCCGAGCGGAACGGGCCGTGGGGCCAGGCTGGGCGTGCGCTCCAGAGCCCCGACGGGGCGCTCGAGTCGCTCACGGTGGACCGCGTCCTCGAGACGGTCGTCGAGGCGCTCGCCCCGTGAGGCCGCGGCTCTCGGCGGTCGTGGTGACGTTCAACGAGGAGGAGCGGCTGCGCGCCTGCCTGGAAAGCGTCGCGTGGGCGGACGAGATCGTCGTGGTGGACGCCCTGTCCACCGACAAGACGGCGCAGATCGCCCGCGAGTTCACCGACCGGGTGTTCGTGAGACCCTGGCCCGGCTTCGCCGCGCAGAAGAACTTCGGACTCGAGCAGGCGACCGGCGAGTGGATCCTCTCGCTCGACGCCGACGAGGAGGTCTCGCGGGAGCTGAAGGAGGAGATCCTGGGCGCGCTCGCGTCGAGCGCTGGCGCGACGGGCTACCAGGTCCCCCGTCGGAACATCATGTGGGGGCAGTGGATTCGCCACGGAGGCCTGTATCCCGACTGGCAGCTCCGCCTCTTCCAGCGCGGGCAGGGGCGCTTCGTGAACCGCGCCGTGCACGAGTCCGTCGACGTGATCGGCCCGGTCGAGCGCCTCCGCGCGCCGCTCCTCCACCGGAGCTACCGGGGCCTGGCGGACTTCGTCGCGCGGGCCGACCGGTACTCCACGCTCGCCGCGGAGGAGTGGGTCAGGAGCGGGCGCCCAGCGCGCGCCGGGGACCTCGTCCTCCGCCCCGCCGGACGGTTCGTGTCGATGTACGTCGTCCGCGCGGGCTTCCTCGACGGCTGGCGAGGCTTCCTTCTGGCGGTCCTCTACGCGTACTATGTGTTCATCCGCTCGGCGAAGGTGTGGGAGAAAACGAGGCTCGGATGATCAGGACGAAGGAACGCGTGCTGTCGGGGATGCGGCCGAGCGGCAAGGTGCATCTGGGCAACTACCTGGGCGCCCTGGCGAACTGGGTTACGCTTCAGGACACCCTGGATTGCTACTACTTCGTCGCCGACTGGCACGCGCTGACCGACGACCTGGACACCTCAGGCGTTCCCGGCAACGCCGTCGAGATGCTGGCCGACTGGCTCGGCGCGGGCCTGGACCCGGAACGCTCGACGCTGTTCATCCAGTCGCTCGTGCCGGAGCACGCGGAGCTGCACCTCTTGTTCTCGATGACCACGCCCGTGACCTGGCTCGAGCGCGTCCCGACCTACCGGGAGCGCATCGAGCAGCTCCGCCTGGAGTCGCCCTCGTACGGGCTGCTCGGCTACCCGCTGCTGCAATCGGCCGACATCCTCATGTACCGGCCGCGCTGGGTGCCGGTGGGCATCGACCAGGTGCCCCACGTCGAGCTCACGCGCGAGGTGGCGCGGCGGTTCAACAACACGTTCGGTCATGTGTTCCCGGAGCCGGAGGCGAAGCTGACCGAGATTCCGAAGGTGCCGGGGACCGACGGACGGAAGATGTCGAAGTCGTACAACAACACGATCGAGCTCGCCGACTCCGCCGAGACGATCACCCGAAAGATCCGGCCGATGGTGACAGACCCGGCGCGCAAGCGGCGCTCCGACCCGGGCAACCCCGCCGTCTGTCCGGTCTTCGACCTGCACCAGATCTTCACGCCGGCGCCGGAGCGTGAGGCGTGTGCGACCGGGTGCCGCACGGCGGGGATCGGGTGCCTGGACTGCAAGGACGTGCTGCTCAAGCACCTGCTGCCGCCCCTGGCGGCGATCCGGGAGCGGCGGCAGGGGTTCGCGGAGAAGCCCACCACGATCGTCGAAATCCTGCGGGAAGGGTCGCGGCGCGCCCGCGGCGTCGCCCAGGCCACGATGGACGACGTCCGCGCGGCGGTCCACCTCACGCCATGAGCGCCGACGTGGCGCGGACGCTCGAAGCCTCGCACGACCTCACGCTCCGCGTCGGGAGCTTCGAGGGGCCGTTCGACCTCCTGCTCCACCTGTGCCGCACCAACGAGATTGACCTTGCGCACCTGCCGGTCCGGACGATCACCGACCAGTACGTCGCGCACCTCGAGGCGCTGGAGTTCCGCGACCTCGAGACAGCTGGCGGCTACCTCGTCATGGCCGCGACGCTGATCTACCTCAAGTCGAAGCTCCTCCTGCCGTCCGACGAGACCGCTGCCGAGGTGCTCGACGAGGAAGGCGAGGCCCTGCGCCTCGAGCTCGAGGAGCGGCTGCGCGAGTACGCCCGCGTCAAGGCGCTCGGCGGCTGGCTCGGCGAGCGCGAGGCCGAACAGGCACTCTCGTGGGGGCGGCCCGGGAGCGTGCTCCCGACGCCGGACGAGGTCCCGCTCGAGGACCTCTCCGTCCACCTGCTCGAGCGCGCCGTGCGGCGGCTCATCGAGGAGCAGCTCCGTCGGCGGCCCCGCGAGATCGAGCCGAACCCGCCCTCGATCCTGGAGCGGATGGCCGAGATCCTGGCACTGCTGCGCGACACATGGTCACTCCTCTTCTCGTCGCTCACCGGCGGCGAGCGGCGCCGCTCGGAGATCATCGTGACGCTGCTCGCGGTGCTCGAGCTCGTGCGCCTGGGGCGGGTCAAGACGCAGCAGACGGAGCTCTTCGGGGAGATCGTCATCGAACGCCACACTGGGGAGACCCATGCCGACGCCAGCTGACGTCGTCGAAGCGCTGCTCTTCGCGTCGGACACCCCGCTCGAGGCTGAGCGCATCCGCGAGGTGCTCGAGCTCGAGACCGTCGCAGCCGCGCGCCTGCTGGTCGAGGAGATCCGCCCCCGGTACCAGGACCGCGGCCTCACGATCGTCGAGGTGGGCGGGGGTTACCGCATGGTCACGCGGCCGGAGCTCGCGCCCTGGCTCGTGCGCCTGGCACGGGCCCGGACCAAGCAGCGCCTGTCACGGCCCGCGCTCGAGACGCTCGCGATCGTCGCCTACAAGCAGCCGGTCTCGCGGCCGGAGGTGGACGCGATCCGCGGCGTCAATGCCGATGCCGTGCTGGAGAACCTCCTCGAGCGCCGCCTCGTCCGGATCACGGGACGGAAGGACGCGCCGGGGCGGCCGTACCTCTTCGAGACGACACGCGAGTTCCTGGTCGCCTTTGGCCTGCGCGACCTCGCCGACCTGCCGAAGGTCGAGGGCGAGCTGGTCGTGCCGGAGCTGGCGGCGGTCGCCGACCATGGCGAAGCTGAGACTCAACAAGATCCTGGCGCAGGCGGGGCTGACGTCCCGACGGGGGGGTGACCGCCTGATCGCGGAGGGCCACGTCGCCGTCGACGGCGTGGTCACGCGGAACCAAGCCACGCTCGCCGATCCGGACGTCGACCTGATCACCGTGGACGGGCGCGCGCTGCCGCCCGCCGAGCCCCGCCGCTACGTGCTGCTCAACAAGCCGCGCGGCTATGTCACGACGCTGTCCGACCCGCAGGGGCGCCCGGTCGTCGCCGACCTCGTGACCACGGGCGTGCGCCTCTATCCCGTCGGGCGCCTCGACTGGGACGTGGAGGGCGCGCTGATCCTGACGAACGACGGTCCGTTGACGCACCGCCTCCTTCATCCCCGGTACGGGCTGCCCCGCGTGTACGAGGCCGAAGTGGCGGGGATGGTCGCGCGCCCGGCCCTCGAGCGGTGGCGGCGCGGCGTCGTGCTCGAGGACGGCCCGGCGAGGCCGGTCGCCCTGCGGCTCCTGGCGTCGGGCGCGCGGAGCAGCCGTTTGAGCCTGACCTTCGCGGAGGGGCGCAAGCACGAGGTGAAGCGCTACTGCGAGGCGCTCGGCCATCGCGTGCTGCGCCTCAGGCGCGTCGCGTTCGGGCCCGTGGCGCTCGGTCCGCTGGCGTCCGGCGTCTCGCGCCCCCTCACGCCGCGCGAGGTGCGTGCGCTCCGCGCCGCGGCGGCGGAGCCTGGGTGACCGGCCCCGCGCGCGCCCTTGACTTGCTCTTGCGCGAAGCGTGGGCCTATAATGACCGGAATCGCCGAGAGAAGCGCTCGCAGGAGTCTCTATGAACCTGGACGATTGGCGTTCCAGGATCAACGACCTCGACAACCAAATTCTCAAGCTCCTCACCCAACGCGCCGAGGCCGCCCTCCAGATCGGAGACCTCAAACGACGTCAGGAAGCGCCGTCGTATGCCCCGGAGCGTGAGGCCGAGATCCTCCGGCGCTTGACGGCGCTGAACCCCGGCCCGCTGTCCGCCGACTCGATCGCCGCCATCTGGCGCGAGCTTCTCTCCGGGTGCCGCGCTCTCGAAGCCCCCCTCACGGTCGGCTACCTCGGCCCGCAGGCGACGTTTACCCACCAGGCGGCGCTGCAGCGCTTCGGCGTGGGAGCGGGCTACCGGCCCGCCCGGTCGATCGGCGAGGTGTTCGACGACGTCGAGCGCGGGCGGGTCGACCTCGGCATCGTGCCGGTCGACAACAGCACCGAGGGCGCGGTCAGCGTCACCCTCGACCGGCTGAGCGTCTGCGACGTCGTGATCTGCGGGGAGCTCCGGCTCGAGATCGCCCAGCAGCTCCTCTCGCAGGCGACGGACCTCGGCGAGATCAAGCGCGTCGTCTCGCACCCCCAGGCGCTCGCGCAGTGCCGCGGCTGGCTTGCGGAGCACCTCCCGGACGTCGCGACCGAGGAGATGCCGTCCACGGCGGCCGCCGCGGAGCTGGCCGCCGCCGACCCGACTGTCGCCGCGATCGCCTCCGAGCTCGCCGCGCGGCTCTACGGCGTGCCCATGCTCCGGTCGCGGATCGAGGACAATCCGTACAACTCGACCCGCTTCCTCGTCGTCGGCCGGCGGCCCGTCGGGCCGACCGGGCGCGACAAGACGACGATCCTCTTCGCAATGCGCAACGAGCCCGGAGCGCTCCACCGGATCCTCGAGCCGCTGGCCCGGTCCGGGATCAACCTCACCAAGATCGAATCGCGCCCGGCGAAGCAGGGTCCCTGGGAATACGTCATCTTCGTCGACCTCGAGGGGCACCGCGACACCCCCGCGGTCGCCGCGGTGCTGAGTGAGATCGGGGAGCGAACCCTGTTCCTCAAGATCCTCGGGTCCTACCCCGCCGCATAAGGAGAGCGAATGTCAACGCAGTGGGAATCCCTCGCCAACGAACACATTCTGGGGATCGCGCCGTACGAGCCGGGCAAGCCGATCGAGGAGCTGGAGCGCGAGCTCGGCATCCACGACGCGATCAAGCTGGCCTCGAACGAGAACCCGCTCCCGCCCTCCGACCGCGTGCAAAAGGCGATCATCGCGGCGCTGCACCAGGGCAACCGCTACCCGGACGGGAGCGGCTTCTACCTGCGGCAGGCGCTCGCCAAGAAGCACGGCTTCCCGCCCGAGCAGATCGTCCTCGGCAACGGCTCGAACGAGCTCATCGAGCTTCTGATGCGCGCCTTCCTGCGGCCGGGCGACGAGGCGGTGGTACCGCACCCGTCCTTCGTCGTCTACCCGATGATCGTCCAGGCGGTGGGCGGCGTGCGCGTCATGGTGATGCTGAAGGACTACCGGCTCGACCTCGAGGCGATGGCCCGCGCGATCACGCCGATGACGAAGGTCGTGTTCATCGCGAACCCGAACAACCCGACCGCGACGATGGTGACGGCCGACGAGGTGGAGCACTTCATGTCGCGCGTCCCAGACAAGACGATCGTCGTCTTCGACGAGGCGTACATCGAGTTCGCGATGGGCCCGGACTTCCCGGAGACGCTCCAGTACGTGAAGCAGGGTCGCAGGGTCGTCGTCCTCCGCACCTTCTCCAAGGCCTCGAGCCTCGCGGGGCTGCGCGTCGGCTACGGCGTCGCGGACGCCGACGCGATCGCGCTCATGAACCGGATCCGTCAGCCCTTCAACGTGAATTCGCTTGGCCAGGCGGCCGCCCTGGCGGCGCTCGAGGACGACAGCCACATCCTCGAGTGCGTGCGCATGATCGAGGCCGGACGCCACTTCCTCTACGACGAGTTCAAGAACCTCGGCATCGCGTACGTGCCCTCGCGCGCCAACTTCATCCTGGTCGACGTCGGACGGAGCGCGGCCGACATCTACCAGAAGCTCCTGCACCAGGGCGTGATCGTGCGCCCGCTGACGCCGTTCGGCATGGAGACGGCGCTCCGGATCACGGTGGGCACGCCGGAAGAGAACCGGAAGCTCGTGAAGGCGCTGCAGGCGGTCCTCGGAAAGACGCCCGCGTGATCGGCAGGCTCGCGATCGTCGGCGTCGGCCTCCTCGGGGGTTCGGTGGCCAAAGCGGCGCGGGTGGGGGCGGTCGCGCGCGAGATCGTGGGCGTCGGCCGCGACCCGGGCCGGCTGGAGGCGGCGCGCCGCGACGGAACGCTCGACCGCGTCACCACCGATCTCGCCGCGGGCCTGGCCGACGCCGACTTCATCCTGCTCGCGGCGCCCGTCCTGGCGATCGAGGAGCTCCTGGAGCGGGCGTGGCGCGTGGCGCCCGACGGCGCGACCGTGACGGACGTCGGTTCGACGAAGTGCGGCATCGTCCGGTGCGCGGAGCGCTTGGCCGCCACGCGGCCCCTCGCGTTCGCCGGGAGCCACCCGATGGCCGGCTCGGAGAAAAGTGGCTACGGCGTGGCGCGCGCCGACCTCTTCCAGGGCGCCACGGTGATCGTGACGCCGACCGACCGGACGGAGCCGCGTGCCCTGAAGGCGGTGACGGGGTTCTGGGAAGCCCTGGGCGCCCGGGTCGCCACCCTCGACCCGCAGGCTCACGACGAGGCCGTGGCCGCCATCAGCCACCTGCCGCACCTCGTCGCCGCCGCGCTCGTCGACGGGGTGGCGCGCTTCACGCCCGAGGCGCTCGAGTTCGCCGCGCGCGGGTTCAAGGACACCACGCGCATCGCCGCCTCCGATCCCGACGTGTGGGTCGAGATCTTTTTGGCGAACCGCGCCGCGCTCCGGAGGAGCCTCGACGCGTTCCGCCTGGCGCTCGCCGAACTCGAGGGGGCGATCGGGGCGGGCGCGCGCGACGAGCTCCGCGCCGCGCTCGACCGGATCAAAGCCCTACGGCAGGGACTCCGGTGAGGTTCCGCGTCCGTCCCGTGACGCGACTCTCGGGCGCCGCCGAGGTGCCCGGCGACAAGTCCGTCTCGCATCGGGCGGCGCTCCTGGGCGCGCTCGCCAACGGACCGAGCGAGGTCCACGGCTTTCTCGAGGCGGAGGACTGTCTCCGGACCATCGCGGCCGTCCAGGCACTGGGGGCCGACGTCACGCGCAAGGGGCCGGGCCACTTCCGGATCGTGGGTGCCGGACGCTACGGGCTCCAGGAGCCGGCTGACGTGATCGACTGCGGCAACTCGGGCACGGCCGCGCGCCTGCTCCTCGGCGTGCTGGCGGGCCAGCCGTTCTGGACGATGCTGACGGGCGACGAGTCGCTCCGGCGAAGGCCGATGGGGCGCATCGCCGAGCCGCTCGCGTTGATGGGCGCGACCATCGTCGGGCGTAAGGATGCCTCTCGGCTCCCGCTCGCGGTGAAGGGGACGCGGCCGCTCAAGGCGCTCACGTACGCGTCGCCGGTCGCCTCGGCGCAGGTGAAGTCGGCGATCCTGCTGGCCGGGCTCTACGCCGACGGCCCCGTGGCTCTGACGGAGCCTGCGCGCTCGCGCGATCATTCAGAGCGGATGCTCCGGCAGTTCGGCGCCAGGATCACCGCAGACGGGCTGGCGGTGACGCTCACGCCGGGCGAGCTACGCGGCACCACCGTGCACGTGCCGGGCGACATCTCGTCCGCGGCGTTCCTGCTGGTGGCGGCGGCGCTCGTCCCCGGCGCGCGAGTGACGGTGGCCGGCGTGGGGGTGAACCCGACGCGCACGGGCATCCTCGACGCGCTCGAGGCGATGGGTGTCCGGATCGACCGCGCGGTCGCGGCGGGCGAGAAAGCGGAGCCGACGGCGGACCTCACGGTCGGCGCGTCCCCGCTCAGGGCGACGGCAGTCGGCGGCGCGCTGGTGCCGCGGCTCATCGACGAGATCCCGGCGCTCGCCGTCGCGGCGGCGGCCGCGCGCGGAGTCACGATCGTCGCCGACGCGGTGGAGCTGCGCGTGAAGGAGTCGGACCGGATCGCCGTGCTGGCGCGGGAGCTCGGCAAGATGGGCGTGCGGGTCGAGGAGCGGCCGGACGGCATGGCGATCGCCGGCCCGCAGCGGTTTCGCGGCGCGCGGGTGTCGAGCGGCGGCGACCACCGCATGGCGATGGCGCTCGCCGTCGCAGGGCTGGTCGCCGACGGCGAGACCGTGATCGAAGACACGGCGTGCGTCGCCACGTCGTTTCCCGAGTTCGCGGACACGCTGAACGCGCTGGCCGGCACGCAGGCCGTCCTCGTGGAGGATGCGTAGTGTGGGTCGGAGAGAGCCGGTGATCACGATCGATGGCCCGGCCGGCGCGGGCAAGAGCACCGTCGCGCGGCTCCTCGCCGGGCG